>CAZWFH010000078.1:0-6963 GCA_964632105.1 uncultured Atribacterota bacterium | reverse complement strand
GGAAAATTAAAATTTCGCATTTTGCTGAACTTACCGATTTTGATATTGTTATCACCGATTCAGGAATTTCCGAAGAATGGAAAGAGACTATCCTAAATAGCGATGTTAAGCTATATATCGTTTAAAGAAAACAGTAAACCTTCCATGAATGGAAAATCAATTCCCTTTACTCATCTAATTAGGGAAAACAGACAATAACCGGCCCTTTGGCATTTATCCGAAGGGCTTTTTATTTTTATAATTTATTTTTCAGAAAAAGAAGGATTTTGGATTAGAATAACGTATATGATAATATATATACAACATATCATATCATATAAAGGAAAAGCTGGGGATGAGAGAACATCAGATATCTTTAGCAAGGTGTTAATAGAGCTCTTTCAAGATATCTATAATCTAAAATAAGAAGAATTTTTTATAGCTTTTTGTTAGTAAAATTGAAGTTTTCAAAGAGAGAAATTATACCCTGGAAATTGGAATATGATTATTTTAGTTATATTAGAATATATTCTAGTGATTTGCTTATCAGTGATTATATTAATCCTTTTTGTACCAATATTTTTTCATCTTCAGGTAAGTAAATACAATGATTTAATTTTGTGGGCGAAAGTTAATTGGTTCTTTAATGCTATTTACTGTCATATTAAGAAAGAAGGGGATCAAAATCTGGTAATTATCTTAAAAATTTTTGGTTTACAGATTCATCTAAAAGAAGGAAGAGCACAGAAGAAGAAAAGGGAAAAAATTAAAAAAGAAAAAAAATTTGATTTTAGGGCATTACTTAACCAACCTTTTTTAACGAAAGTATTTCAATTTATTAAAAAAGTAGTAAAGCATATTGTTCCTCAAGAATTTCGGGTAAGGTTATCCTATGGTTTTGATAATCCTGCCAATACCGGGATATTGAGTGGTTTTATTGCCTTATTTTCCGCTTATTTTTCCGGATACGATATCTTTCTTAACCCTATCTTTGATCAGGAAATTTTAGAGGGAGAATTATTTCTAAAGGGCAGATTATTTTGTTTTGTGATTACCTATTATGTTCTGCAATTGGTTTTATCAAAAACTTTCCGGAAAACAATAAAAGAGGCAAAAAAGATTAATTAAATTTAAGGAGGTATTGATAATGAAAGAAGAAATAACCAAACAGGTAGAAATGTTATTTGAAAAGTTAAAAGATTTTATAACTTCTAAAACTGTGGTGGGAGAAGAAATAAAGATAGGAAAATTAACTTTAATCCCTATCATTGAAGTTACATTTGGTATGGGCTCAGGGACTGGTGGAGGTAAATATGCCAAAGATCAGGAAGGTTCTGGCGAAGGAATAGGTCTGGGTGTCAAAGCCAGACCATCGGCTTTTATTGTCATTAAAGAAGAAGAGGTTGAATTATTGTCTTTGCATAAGCCCGGCTCTTTAGAAAAATTGATAGAAAAATTTCCAGAGATTATAGAAAAATTTCCCTATAAACCAGGGGAGAGGGAAGGGAAAGAAGAAAAGAAAGAATAAAATCAGTTTCATTACTCATACAAAAAGTTCTAAAATCGTTCTGTTGAGGGAGACAGACAATAACCAGCCCTTTGGCATTTTGCTGAAGGGCTGGTTTATTATAAATATTCTTCCGGAAAAGAAGGATTTTTAAATCAAATTGTCGTATTAAGAAAATAGTGTGTTAAAATATTAAAGAAGTCTATTTTACAAGGAATAATCTTGCAGAGTTTGCTATCAAGTATTTAAAAATTTTTTGGGAAGAATCTTTCAGGTAGAAAGACAGATTAAGGGAGTCAACAATTGTTTTCTTATACTGTCTTTTTATTTTGAAGTAAAATGTTTTGCAGGAAATTAATAAGGGAGAGTTTTGGTTTTAGTAATAGTTATGTCAAATGTTGAGACCAGACCCCTTTATTTTTACGACAGCGGTCAATTTAGGTTATGCCTTATCTCTTAAAAATTAATAAATAAATGAGGTTATAAAATAATGATAAGAATATTTATTTGGATTGTTTTTATACTTTCTTTGATAGCCTCTTCTCTGACAATTAATGATTTAGTTAATGGATTAGAATATTCAGGATGGGAGTTGCTTGTCCCAATTATTTCAGTTGGTTTATCAATTACTTGTTTTTTTTATCTTTTTCAAGGGTGGTTTGAAAAGATAAAAAAAATAAATCAAAACCAAAAGATAATTTTAGCAATCTTTATCCCAATAATTATTTTATTTTTTGCTTTAATGATTGCAAGTAGTTTAGGGGCAAGAAATAACCCTTTTGACTTGATAAATACCGGGTATGTATGGATAACTTATGCAATCTTTTGTTGTATTTTTGAATATAAACTATTTGCAGATAAAAAAAATAAAGATAATAAAGGGGATTCAAAATGAAAAAGATAAATCCTAAAGATTTAAGTAAAAATTATAGCGAAGAAAGATGTAACTTTTTAGAAGGAGAACTTAAAAGAATTGAAGCTCAGATTAAAACAGTTAAAACTTATTCGAAAGATGATATAAAATATCAAAAAGAATTATGGGCATTCAGAGACAAGATTATTCAGGAGATAGGGAAAATTCCTAATAATGTTACTTTAATTGAGAAAACATACCAGGAGTTAAATAGTGAAAAATAAAGAAGCTATAAAAGGCGATATTAACTTTTCAGAAGCTTGTAAAATACTAGGGAAAAGCGAAAGAACTTTATCACGATATATCAAAAAATATTTACACCCTAGAGAAAGTTAAAACTGAAAAGGGGAATGATATTAATTAATTTATAATCTTAGAAGGTAGTCCTTATCCTATTTTATAATATAATATATATAATATATATGGTTAGAATAAGAGTGGGGAGTATACTTCATTGATAAATAAAGGGTAATGAGCAATCAAACAGGATTTATACCACTAACAGGAATACTAATTAACTCCTTTAGTTTATAAATCTTTCGCATATCTTGGATAATTTAGTTCCAACTGGAAAACGTTAGGGGAGCTCGTCAATTCCAAGCCCTTTGGTACTTAGCTGAAGGGCTTTTTTTATAAATTATTTTCCAAAAAAAGAAGGATTTCTAGAAATTACGTAGTATTGTTATATTAGAGTAGTTTTGAAAATATAGTTTAGTAATAATTAATTATAAAGGGGGAGTTATTATTAAAAAAAACATCTTTCTTTCAGTAATTATTGTAAACTTTGTTTTTATCATCATATTTTCTCTGTTTTTATCAGTTTCCTCTCAAACAATTAATGTAAAAGATTACATTAAAGATAAATTTCCTTCTATATTTATCTTCTATCTTTCTTCTTTTGAAGATCTCGACTCACATGAGAAAGAGTTTATCGATTTATTAGAAAAGTTACCGGAAGAAGAACAGGAGTATTATGCCAAAGAAGTCTATAAAAGTGGTTTTTCCCTGGAACTTCTAAAAAGTCTAAAAGACGGTAAAACAATTCAAGCGCCTACGAGTAAACCTGCTTTGCCTTCCTTGCCCAAACAAAAAGAAGAATCAATTGAAAGTCTGCCTTCTCTTATAAAAAGAATCAAACCCTCTACGGTTATTATTTTTACTTATGATGATAAAGGAGAATTTTTAAAGCTGGGTAGTGGTTTTTTTATCAGTCAGAATGGTGATGTTATTACTAATTATCACGTACTTCAGGGGGCAAGCTCTGCCGAGATAAAGACCGCAGATGAAAAAATTTATCCTATCACTTATATCGTAGCAGGAGATGAACAAAATGATGTTATCCGTCTTTCCGTAAATATTTCTTCTCAATATGTCTATCCTTTATCCTTAAGTAAAACAATCCCCGAAGTAGGAGAAAGAATAATTGTGTATGGTAGTCCATTAGGACTGGAAAACACCGTCAGTGATGGGATTGTCTCTGCTATAAGAGATATTCCTGATTACGGAAGGATTATTCAAATTACTGCTCCTATATCACCGGGCTCGAGTGGTAGCCCAGTCTTAAATATGCAGGGAGAAGTTATCGGAATAGCTACTTTTCAACTGGTAGAAGGACAGAATTTAAATTTTGCAATTCCTAGTGAAAGGATAGTAAGCCTTAATTTAAAGGAAGAAAAGAAAACATTTACCACAGAAGAATTATTTGAGCAGGAAGAAAAAGACAAAGAAGATTCTGATTATGCCTATGAAGCCTTTGAAAAAGCCCTCTATTTTACTTTTATTAAGGAAGAGTATGAGAAAGCATTGCCTTATTGGCAGATAGCGATTGAGGTAGAACCATTGGCTGCATATTTCATTATTGGTTACTGCTATGAGAAACTTGGAGCTTATACTAAAGCAGTAGAAGCTTATAAACAGGCAATTAGTCTTAATCCTGTTAATGCTAGTGTAGTACACTGCAATTTAGGCATTGCTTATTATGGTCTCGGCCTTTATAAAGACGCAATAGAATCTTATAAGCAGGCACTCCGAATTGATCCTGATTATACTGAAGCTTATTTTAGATTGGGACAGGTTTTTTTTCCGCTCAGTCGCTATACAGATGCAATAGATGCATGTAAGCAGGCACTCCGAATTGATCCTGATAATGTTGATGCTCATTTAAGTTTAGGTTTAATATATGTAAAATCCGGAGATAGAAATTCAGCTTTAGATGAATATAAAATTCTTAAAGGATTAGATATTGATAAAGCAAATAAATTATTTGATTTTATTTATTGATAAAGAAAAGTTAAATATATCATAACTACAAATATTATATTTTCTTAGGAGGAAAAATATATTGAAAAAAATAACTATTATATTGATAATTGTGTTTTGTCTATTATACTTTATAGAAATTTCTTGTTTAGCTAAAGAACCTGTAAATTACGAAGAGTTTTGGAACATTTTATCTGAACATGAGAAAATAATTTATTTATTGGGTCTACGAGACGGAATAAAAACAGTTACAACAGATTGTACAATGCGGTTTGCTCCTTATCTAAGGAAAGAAAGTGAATCGCAGAAAGTGGGTCTTGATTTTTTTAATGAATATGTAGATTATGTTAATTTTCTATCAACCGAAAATGCTACTGTTAAAAAAATCATTGATGATTTATATAAAAACCCCGCTAATACATATATCAACTTTATTACAATAACTAAAATTGCTTACCAGAAATTAAAAGGCGAAAATATAGAACCATTATTACAAGAAGCAAGAAAAGAGGCGTTACCTTAAAATAAATTTATACAAATAATAACCCTAATCAACCAAAAGGGCAGGGTAGGAGAAAAATACTTCATATAAATAATGATATTATGGAATCAGTTACTTTAAGCCCTTGTAATTAAACTTAGCGTAGAGATAATATTAATTAATGGAGAGAAATTAATATGACTAACAGAGATAATGAGATAAAAACATTGTTTGATTACACTGATTCACTAGTTCTTAAAAAGATCAAAGAAGTTAGAAAAGTTTTAGAGAAAGATAAAAATAATATTATAAATGAAATGGAAAGGAGAGGGTTAACTAATTCTGGTTTACTTTATAACAAACTTATTGATAGAGAATCAGAAGCTATTGAGGAAATTGTAAAATATCAAGTTAGTTGTGATTTAAATGAACTATCTGCATTTCTTACTAAAGATATTTCTGATAAAATATATTTAAGAGCAAAAAACTTAGCAAAAGGCACATTAGCTTTTTCAAAGAATACCCTAGAGAAATATGCACGCTTTTGTAATAAAGATGAAATAAGAGTGAATTCAATGAAAGAGAAGTGTGAAAATAAAATAGCTCATATTTTGGATGATGTGAAAGGAAAAATAGAAATTCATAAAAAGAAATATGCAATAGAGACGTCAAAGGCCAATAAGCTTAAAATAAGAGGACACATTAGGTTTTTAATATATTGTGTAGTTGTGCTTATATTATCTGTAATATACTGGTATTATTTTTCAAATATTTTTATAGAACATCCTCCTTTTAATGTATCACTTGAATATAAGTTTAGGTTAAATATCTCAACTCAATTTGTAATTATTTTTACTTTATTAATTCCTTTTTATAAAAAATATTGGTCTATATGGATTACTTTGGATATTGCAATTGTTGCTGTAATTATGAATTTTTTTAGGTGATAATTGGTTAAGGTAAATAATGGTTGGAATAAGAGTAGGGGAGTGTACTTTATTGATAAATAAGAGAAAATAGACACCCTAACATTGTTTATGCTCTTATTGGAATATTAATTAAATCCTTTAGTTTATAGATGTTACGTAATTCTTCTATAATTTCACTCAAACAAAAAATTCCAAACCTTTCCAATAGGGGGAGGCGGGTAGGATTCGAACTCAGAGATAGTTATTCTAATTATTGAAATTTATATTATATTAAATAGAAAAATTCTCTAAAAATATAGCGGAATTGCTAAATTGTATTTTTAACCAAGAATTGAGTGCTATACAAACTTGTACTACGTTTCGAGCACTATTTGAAAAATTTTATATACTGCTTTATTTGGGAAGCCAGAGAATAATAAATGTTTACTACTTTTTCTAACCTCCGATAAACTTTTTCAGTTCCATCGCTTATACAAAAGTTGCAAAAATTATCTAACATCCTCCGATAGAAACCTTAATCAACTCCCTCAGTTTAAAGATTTTTTGCATATCCCAGATTATCTGGTTACAATTAGAACAATAAAAGCAGACACAAAAATCCACCGATAAATAATTAGAAAATATTTTCATAAGGAGGATATTAAAATGAAATTAAAAGGAAAGAAAATTGCAATTTTAGTTGAAGATTCATACGAAGATTTAGAATTGTGGTATCCATATTATCGGTTATTGGAAGAAGGTGCCGATGTGAAACTCATTGGGCCGGAAGCCAAGGTTTATCAAAGTAAACACGGATATCCGGCTGAAGCTAATTTATCTGCAGCAGAGGCGAAAGCCGATGATTTTCAGGGAATCATAGTCCCCGGAGGTTATGCTCCTGACAAATTACGCCGTT
>CAZWFH010000077.1:0-7000 GCA_964632105.1 uncultured Atribacterota bacterium | reverse complement strand
GGACTAAAAGTTGATTATGTGGTAAATGATGAGAAGGAAGCAGCGGGGATAATAAGAACTATGCAGGATTTAGGATTAGGAGGGGGAATGATTATTGCTAATCCTGTTCCTAAGGAATATGCCCTTTCAATGGAGTATATGAATAGAATGTTAGAAGAGGCTGTTGGGGCGGCGGAGAAGAAAGGGATCAAAGGAAAGAAGTTAACCCCTTATCTGTTGAACAAAATAAAAGAATTAACCGGAGGCAAAAGCCTGAAAGCCAATATTGAGCTGCTAAAGGATAATGCGCGGGTAGGCGCAAAAATCGCTCGCGAACTGGTAAAATGAAAAAGTTAACCAAAGGTGCCTGGCACCTTTGGTTAACTTTTTCCACAATTCCACAATTGTGTATTGACACAAATGTTGAAAGCCTGTATATTTATAGTTAGAGGTGATAAAGATGAACGGTAAAAAAAGCTACGCACGAAATAGACTTAGTATCGATATAGATCCTGAAGAGCACCAAAAAATAAAAGTATTTGCTGTTTTGCAGGGGAAGACTATTAGAGAATATGTTTTGGAAAGTATCCGGGAACGTATAGATCGGGAAACTGAGGAAAAGCAATTATTGGCAATAACCACTCAAATTAATCCTGTCTTAAAAAAAGTTTGGAACAATAAAAAAGATGATATTTACAATTAAATATAAACAAGGAGATGTAGTCTTAGTAAAAGTTGTTTTTTCAGAAGGTTCGGGAGTTAAAAAGCGGCCAGCCTTGATTATTAGTGATAAATATTATCATAATCACCGACAAGAAGTAGTTGTTTCTGCTATTACTAGCAATATTGATCGACTATTAGCTGGAGATACAAAAATACAGGATTGGCAAAAAGTAGGATTGAAATATCCTTCTTTGGTAACCGGGATTATCCAGACAATAAAAACAAATATGATCGAACGGAAATTAGGAAAGCTTTCGGAGAGAGATTTTTTAGAGACACAAAAAAATCTTAAAAAATCATTAGGTTTTTTAGGATGACAAATATGGTGAAAAAGTTAACCAAAGGTGCCTGGCACCTTTGGTTAACTTTTTAGTGTCGGGTTCCTTATAAAGCATGTGGATAAAATAAGGTGTGATATAATAAAATTGTGTAAAAAGAATTCAATTTTCATATTGAGGTCGGTGAATTTAATGATTGGCAATGAAAAGATTAATATTATAAAAAATATTTTGGTGCAGGCATTTAGCCCTTATCTAATTTATATTTTTGGCTCTACAGTAAAAAATAGAGACAGAGGAGAAAGCGATATAGATATTGCCATTCTGACTGATAAAAGAGTAGACGAGTACGAATTATTTATTCTATCTCAAAAATTAGCGGATATTTTAAAAAAAGAGGTTGATCTAATAGATTTGAATAGGGCTTCCACTGTTTTCAAAATTCAAATTATAAAAACAGGAAAATTAATCTATAATTCTAATAATCTAAAGAAAATGTATTTTCAGATGAGAACTATAAAAGACTACGCGATCTTAAATGAGGAAAGGCAAGAGGTAATAGATAAAATTAAATCAAGGGGTGCTCGGATATGATCGATGATGTAATTTTAAATAAAACAGAAATTGTTAAAAGATGTATTAGAAGGGCAAAGGAAGAGTATGATTGTAATCCTAAAAATTTGGAAAATTATACTAAGCAGGATTCTATTACTTTAAATATTCAGAGAGCGTGCGAAGCAGTAATTGATTTAGGGATACATGTTATTGCTGAAAGGGATTTGGGGATTCCTCAAACGAGTAGAGATACGTTTGAAATTTTACAAAATAATAAAATTATTGGCCATGAGATGTCCGAGCGGCTTAAAGCGATGATCGGATTTAGGAATATCGCGATACATAATTATCAAAGGCTAAATTTGAAAATAATCCAAGCAATTATAGAGAAAGACCTGAAGGATTTGCTGTCTTTTACAGATGTTATTTTGAAAATATAAGAAAAGTAATACATAGAAAGGTGCCTGGCACCTTTGGTTAACTTTATGGTGGAAAGGTTAAAAATAAAGATGGAAATAGTTATTGTTGGGGCTGGCCCGATAGGGTGTTATACGGCACAGTTGTTGAAGAAATGCGGGATTAACAGTTTTAGAATAATTGAAGAACACAATGAGGTGGGCAGGCCGGTAAGGTGTGCCGGGATTGTGGGCAAGCCGGTTTTCGAAGATAGTTTAATACCTTTATCGAGAGGTTCTATATTAAATCAAATTAACGGAGCCTTGTTTTTTTACCGGGGAGATAGTTTTAAGATAGAAAGGTCCGGGGTAGCTCTTGTAGTTGACCGTGAGAAGTTTGATAAAGAGTTGAGCCAGGGATTAGAAGTGGAATATAGGAGAAGATTACTGGAGATAGAGGAAGAAGGAGAAGGCAATGAAAGTGGGAGTGGAGATGGAAGTAGGTATCTGCTAAAGACCAATCAGGGGGATATCTGGGCTGATATAGTTATTGGAGCTGATGGACCGCGGTCCCGGGTGAAAAAGTTTATAGATTCGAAGAGAAAAGGGGTAAAAAGAGGAAGCGGGGCGAAGAAAGATGATGGTAATGGCAGTGATGACAGTGATGATAGTGATGGCTCCGGGGAAACTAAATTTTATAAAGGGGTCCAGTATAGAATAAAATTAGAAGATTTAAAAGGCTTAGAAGATGAATTTTTTTCAGGGGAGTTGACCCGGGTATATATGCGGGAAGGAATTCCTTTTTTTGTGTGGATTATTCCTGAAGGAGATGGAATTATACGATTAGGGGTAATTGCAGAAAATGGACGAAGAGAGTTAGAGCGAGTGATAGAAGAAGAAGGGATAAAAGGTGAAATTATCGATAGATTAGCCGGGATTATTCCGATAGGACTGTGCCAGAGTGTTTATAAAAATGTAGCAATAGTAGGAGATGCAGCCCGGCAGGTAAAACCTTTGACCGGGGGAGGAATTTATTACGGGATGAAGGCAGCCGAGATTCTGGTGGAGTGTATTCGGGAAGGCGAGCTAGCTGAATATGACAAGAGATGGAAGAGTAAATTTGGAAGAGAAATTAAATTTGGATTATGGGCTAGGAAAGTTTACGAGAGATTGAATAAAGATAAGCATGAATTAGAGGATATTTTCTCGTTGTTTAAAGAGAATGCGGAATTTATCGAGCGGGCAGCAAATTTTGAAAACCATTCTTTAGTATTTAGGGAGGCATTTAAGAGGCCGATGATATTTATGAAAGCCGGTAAAATTTTCGCGAGAAATATAGGAAAGATAATTGGCTAATAAAGTTTTAAGTTTTGTAATTGGTATCTGGAAAATGGTGTGATATAATATTTATGATAGATCATAGATGGATATAGGAGGGTGAGCTATGAAAGTAAAAGAAATTATTTTTATAGTAGAAGAAGATCTAGAGAAGGGGTATACCGCTCAAGCTCTGGGATATTCAATTTTTACTGAAGGTGAAAATTTAAAAGAATTAAAAGAAAATATCAAAGATGCTTTGAAATGTCATTTTGACAAGAAAGAATTGCCTCTCTTTGTGCGTTTACATATTGTTAAAGAGGAGAAATTTGCTTGTGCCTAAGATTCCGAGAGATATTTCTGGCAGAAAATTAACGAAATTACTCGAAAAATATGGTTACCAAATTACTAGAGAAACAGCAAGCCACATAAGACTGATTTCAAATTTTAAAAATAAAGAACATAAGATTACCGTGCCCGATCACTATCCTATTAAAATTGGAACTTTAAATAACATATTAAATGATTTAGCGAATTATTTAGAAATTGATAAGAAAAGGTTATTAGAGGAATTGTTTAAAAAATAATAAAGTTGTTGATGTATTATTTGAATGCTTTTAATTTTTTATTCTAACTATAGATTATAGATATAGAATAAATAAAAGGGAACAGGGAGAAATAAAATTGAAATCAATTATTCTTTGTGCAGGAAAGGGCACTCGCCTTAGACCGCTTACCCACACCAGCGCCAAACATTTAATCCCCATTGCCAATAAACCGGCACTTTTTTATGGGATAGAGGCGATTAGGGATTGTGGGATAAAAGATATGGGCATAGTCATTGGGGAGACCGGAGAGGATATAAAGAGAGAGCTTAGAGAGGGTGGTAAGTGGGGAGTGAATATTTCTTACATTGAACAGAAGGAAGCCCTGGGTTTGGCCCATGCGGTATCGGTAGCGCGTGATTTTTTGGGAAAAGATAAATTTTTGATGTATTTAGGGGATAACCTTTTAAAGAACGGGGTAGAAAGATATGCGGATAAATTTATTCAGGGGAATTACAATGCCTTTGTGTTATTGACTGAAGTGGATGACCCAAGGCAATTTGGAGTTGCTGAGCTGAAAGAGGGAAGAGTCGTACGAGTAGTGGAAAAACCTAAAGAGCCGGTCAGCAATTTAGCTTTAATAGGAGTCTATTTTTTTGATAAAAATGTTCATCAGGCCATTAAAAACATAAAACCTTCTGCTAGGGGGGAATTGGAGATTACCGATGCCATTCAGTGGATGATCGATAAGGGTTATAAAGTTGGTGCTGAAGTAATTGGAGGCTGGTGGAAAGATACCGGAAAACCGGAAGATATACTGGAAGCCAATGCTTTGATTTTGGAAGATATTGAAAGAGATGTCAAGGAAGGATGTGTCTGTGAGAACTCCGATATTTTGGGGAGAGTAAAGATTGGTGAGGGAGTGAATATTGTTAATTCCAAAATAGTTGGTCCGGTGATAATTGGTAATAAAGTGAGGATAGATGATTCATATATCGGACCATTTACCTCTCTGTCTGATGGGGTAGAAGTGAAAAAGAGTGAAATTGAATATAGTGTAATCCTAGAGAACACTAAAATAAATAATATCAAAGGACGCTTTCATGGTTGTCTAATCGGTAAGGGAGTTGATATTTTACGTTCCCGTGTCCTCCCCCGCAGTTATAAGTTTATCTTAGGCGACCACAGCAAAGTCGAATTATTATAGAGATAAAAAAGGGAAACAAAGGTGCCTGGCACCTTTGTTTCCCTTTTTTAGAAAGAAGAGCCGAAGGTGATGTAGATATCATATCCGTGGGGGGCGGTTAGGGCTTTGGCTGCTCCTAATCTTAGGGTAAAGGGAGAATCGTATTGGTAATTAAAATCTGCTTTTAATTCTGCTCCGATACTGGATTTAAAATTCTGCCAGATAGAGTTAGTTTCATTATTTTCGGCATTTATATTTATGCTGGTGCTATTGCCAGGGCTTTCCCAAGCATTTCCCATATCAATAAAGAAGGTGCCCGATAGTCTTTCTAAAAAGATGGAGAGGGGGCCAAGTTTAAGGCTGTGCTCAATATTAGCCAGAGGAAAGCGATACTCCAAGCTGGTCAAGAGAAGATTATTTCCTTCAAGGGCGGCAGGTTTATAGCCCCGCAGAGAGAAGGTATTCGTGTCGGCATTACTAAGATTATCCGCAGAATAATGACCTCCCAATTTAAATTTTTCCCTATCTAAACCTGATTCTAATATACTTGAAGAGCTGGTGCCGGCTACCAGGCGAAGGGCCAGGACCTGATGTGAGGAGGGGAACGGTAGAGGAATAAATTTTCTGCCATCAAAGATTAATTTATCAAAAGTATAATCACCGCCTAAGGCTTTATCAGCATGTTCGTAGGTTAGAGAGAAGGAGTTGCCCAGTTCGGGACTGATAGAGAATCCATATTTTTCTGCATCAGAATAGTAGCAGCCTAGTCTCAGGCTACCGATTTTCTCCTGGTTAGTATTTAGTGGAGATGATGTGTCAGTGTCAGTAGTGGATGATTTTTCGTATTGATAACCGAGGGAAAAGATCTGCCTGTAAGAGCGCGAATTTATAGCGGAGGCAGTATATCCTTTAAATGGGAAATAAATATTCATACCTGTCTTACCTTCTTCCCACCAGGAGGTTTGAGTTTGGGAAGCTAAAACAGTATTACCGTACAGATAAAAATTGATAATAGGAAGGTGACTATAATTATAATAATTGAGGTTGTAATTTAGGCTATTATTGAGTAGTCCATAAGTAATAGTAAAAGGTAAGGAAGAAAATCCCAGTACGTCTTCTAACATACTTGAAAAGCCAATACTCAAATCAGTATCAGTAATCTGGGCAGCGGGGATCCAATAGGTGGGCGGCCAGAAGGAGGTTAAAGGATGGTAAGGATGGATAGGATAATTGGCTTTGGGAGAACTATCTAGACCATTAGATTGTTGTTGCCACATCGGCCGAGTGGTATCCTGCTGAGTGGCAATAATTTGGGGCTCAATATATTCTATCTCTACTTCTGTCCACTGGTTGGGATTTGTGTTCGAGTTCGGGTCCACTTTCATAAGGTGCAGTTCATATCCTGTGGCGTGATAGGAAATAAAGGCTAGCTGGGTGCCATCGGGAGAGATTGCGGGCTGAAATGCTCCACCCAATACATTGGTTATCTGATATAATTTTTTATTGAGGAGCGAGAAAGCAAAAATATTATAAATTCCGGTGCGGTCTGAGGAAAAGAAAAGATACTTGCCATCGGGAGACCAATAAGGGCTAAGGTCAATTGATTTATCGTGAAAGATGGTTTGGAGAGTAGAATTGCCGATATTGTCGGAATCAAGATTTAGGATATATATATCCTGATAACCCTGGTGCCAGGCAGAAAGGGCAATCATTTTCCCATCGGGAGACCAGGTTGGTTGATATAATTGGATGCCATCTCGAAAGTCTGTTAAATAAGTAATACTCTCTTTTGTAATTGGTGGAACAGCAAAGGAAGAGGAAGTTTGATCAGGGATTGAATTTAAATTAATCAGGATTAGGTTGTTTATACCTGCTTCGTTTATTACGGCCACAATTTGAGGATTATCTGGGTCAGGTGACCAGTTGGGATCGCGAGTCCGCAGCCCTTCAGAAAGGCGGGTCTCTTTTTCTGTTTTCAAATCAAATAAATAAAGGTCATAAAATTTATAAAATTGCTCATAG
>CAZWFH010000076.1:0-7172 GCA_964632105.1 uncultured Atribacterota bacterium | reverse complement strand
TTTAGAGGATAAAACGCTTCAAAACGAACTTCCTGGATATAAAGAATATATCAAGGAAGTTCATTATAGATTAGTTCCAGGGTTATGGTAAAAAATATGATCGGAATTGAAATAAAAGGTATTAAATAAATGGTATGGCACTTCAGCTAACCCAGTATAACCGCTTCGTTGCTGTCACTCCCCGGCCTTCGGCACATTTTGCCTTCGCTATCACTACGGCAAAACGTCGGCTATGCCGGGAACGTTATATGAAATGCCAGGCGAAAAGGATAGGATTATTGATATATGAGAAAAGAAGTAAGAAGAATTGATAGTAAATCATCAAGAACAGCAGGCTTTAATTGTATGTATAGAGCTGCGTCATATCTTGAGAAAAATGAATTATATAAATCAGAAGACTATATCGCGCCAAGATTACTACCAGGACTGCTTAAATTCCTTGTAAAATACAAACTTATAAATTTTAATTGGTCGTTTTTCCCAAAGGGGATTTATGAGTATGTAATTGCCAGAACAAAATACATAGATAATATTTTTAAAGAATCGATTGAAAACGGTATTGATCAAATTCTTATTTTTGGAGCTGGATTTGATTCGAGGGCTGTACGTTTTGCTGAAAAAAATATTAAAACAAAAATATTTGAATTAGACACACTGCATACGCAAACAGCAAAAATAAAACAGTTTAGAAAGAAAAATATTTCTATCCCAAAGGATACTATTTTAATACCGATTGATTTTCATGTTGATTCGGTATCTGAAAAACTAGAATTAAATGGATTTAAACGAAATAAAACCACTCTATTTATCATGGAAGGTATCATTATGTATTTGAATAAGGAAGCGGTAGATGAATTATTTAAATTGATATACGAACTTGCAGTGCCTGGAAGTAGAGTGGTTTTCGATTATATTTACGCATCAGTATTGAGAAAAGAAAATATTTATTATGGTGAAAAGAATATTCATGGAAAAGTAAATAGTGTCCAGGAACCATGGTTGTTTGGTATAGAAAAAGGAGGAATGGAAGCATTTTTAAAAAATTACAATTTTAACTTAATTCAGAATTTAAATTCTGAAGATTTGGAAAAAATGTTTTTTGGAGATGAATACGGTAATGTTATTGCGAAAATTAATGGTACACACTGCATTGCATATGTAAAAAAATAGTTATACGCATAAGCAAATAGGGGGTCGTGCAATATAACAAAGTTGGTAAAGGTTACTCTTTCCAATATGTCTGCCAATATAGATAGGCTATATTGGCCACATGACCAGACCATGACGGATAGAATTTACAGGGGGACTTTCAGGGGAAAGGTTATTCTGACAATTCAGATTAGAGATTAGTTAGAATTTATCGGGATTAAGTTTCACAATTTCCAATTAATTTAAAATAAATAGATTTTTGATATAATGAACATAAACCAGTAAGATAAAAGATTTTAGGAAAAGAGGACTAATAATGAAAAGTAAAATAATTATTATTGGTGGTGGGATAGCAGGACTTTCAGCAGGTGTTTTTGGTCAGAAGTATGGGTTTGAGACTGAAATATTTGAAATGCATACTGTTCCCGGAGGGCAGTGTACAGCATGGAAGAGAAAGGGTTACATGTTTGATTATTGTATTGGGTGGCTTATGGGTTCATCTTCAGGAAGTATGAATACACTGTGGAAACAGCTAGGGGCATTATCAGAAGATATACCTATCATTGACCCTGAAGTCTTTATCAGAAATGAAAACAATGAAGGCCAAGAATTCTTAATATATAAAGATATGCAAAAATGGGAAGCATATCTAAAAAGCATTGCTCCCGAAGATGAAGAAGCAATATCAAGGATGTTTTCTGTCATAGATAAATTTTCTCTTTCCGGTGATATAGAGGAAATTATGAAGCCTAAACCATTAAGAAGAACTCTTCCCATGTTAAAGATTTTCTTAAAGATGTTGCCAGCAATGATTCCCATGATTAAATATGGTAAAAAAAGCTGTCTTCAGTTTATAAAAGAAATGGGGTTTAAAAATGAATTTTTGCACCATTTTCTAGAGAAAATATATAGTGACGAAAATTTTTCTGCCATTGCTTTTTTGATGATGCTTTCACTCTTTAAAGATAATAATGCCGGATATCCAGCAGGTGGTTCCCTAAATTTTGTATTACGGATTGCCAATAAATACCAAAAACTTGGTGGTACACTATCAGTCGGGAAAAGGGTTAAGAAGATACTCATCGAAGAGGGAAAAGCTGTTGGTGTCAAGCTGGATGATGGCACTATCCATAAGTCTGATTATGTTATCGCTGCTTGTGATTTACATACGGTTATTTACGATATGCTTGATGGTAAATATATTCCTGAGGATATAAAGAATGCCTTTGAAAATTGGCCACTTTTCAAACCCCTGGTCCAGGTTTCATTCGGTATTAAAAAAGAGATCAAGGAAAAACAGATGATGACCAACTATCTGGTTCCGGCTAAAATAGGAGCTACGGAAACTGATTCTTATTCAATATCGAACTACAGCTATGATCCGGCTATGGCGCCTGAAGCGAAAACGACCATTGTTCTTAAATTTCAAAGCCCTTATGAGATATGGGAGCATCTTGAAGATAATCCATATGAAAAAGAAAAGGAAAGAATAAAAGAAGATGCAATCATGCTGCTTGAAAAGACTTATCCCGGTATAAAAGATTTTATTGAGGTTGTAGATGTAGCAACTCCTTTAACTGATATAAAATACACTGGGGTATATCGGGCAGCCTATGAAGGTTTTATGCCAACAAAGAGTAATGCGAATAAAACAATAAATCCAATCATTAAAGGACTTGATAATTTCATACTGGCAGGACAGTGGCTTTTTCCGGGTGGTGGGTTACCTCCTTCTGCTTTGTCAGGCAAATGGGCGATAGAGGTATTTCATAAAAAAGAAAAATCTTGACAATTGGATGAGAAATAGAAGGGGGGTCTTCACAAGTTCATATTATTTTAAATAAATTTAATATTGTATCCTGTATGAAGGTATCAGGAGAGACCTTTAATATTTCCTTTTAAGTTAGATAAATAAGGAAGGTATTCCAGGTTAATAATTCGGCTACTTTTGGCGCAAAACCTATAGGGTCTGAGAATTTCTTAAAAGATTAGTCAATAATAGGAGGAAGTATCGTTCTTGACATAAAAGTTGTAAGAGAATTCTTAAAGGAAGAACTTGAGGAAGTGGAAATACCTGATGATATTCTTAAAGAAGTACTTGTAGAAGCATTCTGTAAGTATGTTGAAGATGATTGCTATGAATGGTTAAAGGGCAACTTTAAATCATTTTTTAATTATGGAAAACCTGACTGGAAGTGGATAAGAGAAAGAATTAAAAATATATCAGAATAATAATGTAATAGGGGACGTCCCACGCTGGGTTTTTAATCAAGGTAAAAGATCAGAATCGGTGTTGCATTAATAATAATTTTAAAATTTTTAATTATTTTAAAATTCAGGCAGGAGTTTATTCGATAAATATCGAATATATAAAATATGTATTATAAAATTTAAAAATCGAAGTCTGGCTTTTATAAAAGGATTAATTTGTAAGGGGGGTTGCCATGGATTTAAGATAATGGATTTAAGATAATAGAAGAAGAAAAGTAAAAAAATTATTTAAAGGGGGTTATATTTGAAAATGATTAAGTTTAAGAGAAATCAAAAATCATTAGTTTTTACGTTGGTTTTCTTGTTAGTTTTCAGTTTCGCTTCTTTTATTTTTGCAGCTGATACCGGAGAAGTTCATATTACAATTCTTGGAACTGCAGATTTGCACGGACATATTATGAATTATGATTATTATGGAGTCCGCACATATACACAAGGTTTTGCTATAGTAAGTACAATGGTAAAAGAGGTAAGGGAAGAGAATCCTAATACGCTGTTAATTGATGCAGGCGACCTTATCCAGGGCACCCCGCTTACTTATTATTATGGTAAGATGATGAAGCCTGATAAAGATTACCCCATGACTTATATAATGGGTATTATGAACTATACTGCTGGTACTGTGGGTAATCATGAGTTTAATTATGGATTAGATACACTTCAAAAAGTAATAGATACAGCAAGGTTCCCCATATTATCAGCCAATGTTGTTAAAGAATCAGATGGTTCTTTAGCCTTTACTCCTTATACTATTGTAGATGTAGAGGGTGTAAAAGTTGGAATTTTAGGTCTTACAACCCAAGGTTGTACTGCCTCGGATATCAAAGGATTAAAGATTTTACATCCTGTTGAAACAGCTGAAAAATTTGTCAAGATATTAAAAGAAGAAGAAAACTGTAATCTGGTTATTATAACCGCACATTTTGGTTTAGATCCAGATAAAAGGGCAGGTAATTATGCAAGGCCTATTGCTCAGGATGTTGTTGGAGTAGATGGTATTTTGACCGGGCATGACCATATCACTATTGATATAGAGGAAATGGGGCCTACAGGTTATACGGTGCCTATCCTTATGCCTTATAAATGGGGGCGTGCTTTAGCGAGAATGGATTTTTATCTGAAAAATATTGATGGTAAATGGGTTGTAGAGAGGGATAAAATCGAACAGCAGATATATGATTTCAAGAAAAATCCTGTTGAGCCTGATGAAGAAATATTAATGGCAGGCAAAAAATATCATGAAGCGACATTAGAGTATACTGGTACTATTATTAGTACAACAACAGCTGATTTTAAAGAAGGGTATAGGGATGAGATAAAAGGAATTTCTCAAGGTAAACTTCAAGATACGCCCCTTCTTAATCTTGTTAACCAGTTCCAACTAAAATATGCGAAAGCAGATATTTCTTTAGCAGCTGAGTTTGCAGAAACTGCTAATATTAAAAAAGGTGATATAACAATTAATGATATTTCATCAATCTATATTTATGAAAATTACCTGTTTGGCATGAGGATTACCGGTGCGGAGCTGAAGAAATTATTAGAATATGAAGTAAGATACTATCATCAGGTCAAAGATGGGGATGCTACAATTGCCTTTGATGATAGTATACCAGGGTATGATTACGATATGTTTAAGGGTGTGAGTTTTGATATTGACCTATCTAAGCCTGCTCCGCAAAATGCTGATGAATTAGCCAGTGGAAAACAGTTTAGAATCTTTAACCTGGAAAAAGATGGGAAACCGGTTAATGATGATGATGAATTTATCCTTGCATTAAATGATTATAGATTCCAAAGCTGGGGAGAAACAATGCACGGTGGTTTCTTATATGCTATGGGTATCAGAAGTGAAGAAGAGGCCTATAAGAGGATTGTATTTGATTCCCAGGAAACATATGGAGATGAAGGTCAGGCGAGGAATCTCATGATCAAATATGTTAAAGAGAAAGGGACGATATCTCCTGTAGTTGATGATAACTGGCATTTTGTTGGATTTGACTTCTCTAAACTTGAAGGAAGAGAAGAGATGATACAGCTTATTAATGAAGATATAATATCTGTACCAACTAAAGATAGGTTTGGAGTTAATTATAAATCAATTAACTTATTGGAAAAACCGGATAAGGAAGAAATTGCAGTAATTTCTGAAAAAACAAATATCCCTGTATCTGTTTTAGAGCAATGTCAGACTAAAGGTGAACTTTATAAGAATGTAATAAAACTAAGGGGTAAATATAGTAAAACAATTAACATCTTCTTATCAATTAATGACTATCCTGATGTCCTGGCAAAAGTCGGTTAGAATATTTGTGTAACAAAACTTGCTAATACTGTTAAAGTTGAGAAGGCAACTAACCCTGAGCGAACGATAATTGTTCCCTCAGGGTTAGTTATTAGGATGGTACTATATCCAATTAATTGTTAAAAATTAAATTTAAAAAGAGAGTGGCATGAATTATGCCTCTCTCTTTTCTGTATTTCTAATAATGTAAAAGGTGGATAATTATGAAAAATAAACAAATTTACATTTTATTATTAATATTTATAGTAATTATTTTATTTACATCCTTTTATTTTATAAATTATATTAGAGATAATCAGGCGAATAATACAGGAATTGATTATGTAAGGGCAAAGGTCTTAGAGGTAATTGACAGTAGGTTAGTTGAGGAGAAAGATATACTTGGTGCTTATGTAGGATCACAGGAATTGAAAATTGAAATATTATCAGGAAGATTTAAAGGTCAGAAATTAATAATGACCAATTTTCGCTTACATGGTGATCTGGTATATGATGTTGTTGCTGAAGAGGGGATGGAGATTGTTGTAGTGATAGAGGAGAAGGAAGGTAAATTGCATTCGGTCGGAGTAGATAGTTATGCTCGGGACAAGGTTCTCTATTTACTTATTTTTCTATTTATTTTTGTATTAATTGGAGTAGGAAGAATAAAAGGTGTAATGGCTTTGATTTCCCTGATTATTACCGGCTTATTAATAGCTTTTTTTATGTTACCATTAATGTTTAAAGGTTACAGCCCAATCTTATTAGCAGTTATTACTGCTTCTATCGTAATATTTTTATCTCTGATGTTAATTGGAGGATTTAACAAAAAGAGTCTCGCAGCTATAATTGGGACAGCTACCGGGGTAGTAATTGCCGGAATTATTTCCTTAGTTTCAGGGAAATTGGCACATCTTACTGGAATTACCGGAGAAGCCAGTGAACAACTGGTGTATATAGTAAGCGATTTTCCGATTAATATAAAAGGGATAATGTTTGCAGGTATTATCATATCCTCCCTGGGAGCGGTAATGGATGTGGGTATGTCCATTGCCTCTGTCGTCTTTGAGATACATAATAAGGCTCCTGAATTAGGTAAAACAGAACTCTTTAAATCAGGGATGAATGTGGGGAAAGACATAATGGGTACAATGGCCAATACCTTAATACTTGCTTTTACTGGAGCTTCTTTAAGTATAATGATACTTCTAATGGCTTATAATATGCCTTATTTCAGAGCAATAAATCTCAATGTGGTGAGTACTGAAATTATTCAGGGGTTATCAGGAAGTATCGGATTAATATTAACCGTTCCTATAACTTCGCTAATATGCGCCTTGTTTATTGAGGATGGTATGAGAGGATAAAGTAGATATGTGATTAACAGATTACAATCCTCCGGAAACAGAGAAAATTATTGTTGAACAGAATAGCGGTATTATGATGAGAGGTGATGAGGATTTTACAG
>CAZWFH010000075.1:0-7247 GCA_964632105.1 uncultured Atribacterota bacterium | reverse complement strand
CGGATTAAACAAGCGGACAGTCTGGAAATATTACAGCATGTCAGAGAAAAAATACTCTCGCTATATAGAAAAAGTGAGGTATCGGACCAAGATATTTGAACCTTACCAGCCCCATATTCTTAATCTATACCAAGTAAATGACTTTCAAAGGCTGGAAAAATCGGCGGTATATGATTATCTTGAAGAGAAACTAGGGTCTTTGCCGGGTACGGAGAGGAGTTTCCGTAACTACATCAGCTTCCTGGTAGAGACAGAACAGCTGAAATTCAATAACCATAAACGGATATATTCTCCTGTGGCAGAGCTTCCCTACGGGAAACAGCTGCAGATCGATTTCGGAGAATACCGTACCAGAAGAGGCTTAAAGCTCTATATATTTGCAGCGGTTTTATCTGCCAGCCGCTACAAATACTGTGCCCTACAGGATAGACCCTTTACCACTCTGGATTTGATCAACCATCTCCTGGATTGTTTTGAGTATATAGGGGGAATACCCGAAGAACTGGTAATAGACCAGGATAAGGTGATGGTAGTAAGTGAAAACAGAGGAGATATTATCTACACCAGAGATTTTAAGCAGTTCATAGAAGAAATGGATTTAAAGATATATGTCTGCCGGAAGAGTGACCCGGAGAGCAAGGGGAAGATAGAGAATCTGATTAAGTTCATAAAGAGAAACTTTCTAAGCATAAGAGATTTTGAAAACATCGAAGAGGCTCAGGAAAGGCTGTTCAGGTGGTTACACCGGCGGGCCAATGGCAAGATTTCACTGGCCACCCGGCGTATTCCCCAAGAAATGTTTATTGAAGAGAAGTCCCATTTAAGGACATTGAGGAATTCCATCTACCGGAAGGATAACTTAAATGCCAGAGAGAGACGGAAAGCAGATATTATGGGTCAGATATCGGTGAATGCTGGTAAGTATCCGGTCCCTTTGGAATACCGGGAGCGGGAAGTAGAGATCTATAAAACCGCAGAAAGGCTTTTCATTTACGATATCCGTACCGGAGAAAAGATAGCAGAATATGCCATTTCTCCCATTCCGGGAAGCCGGATAACAAACCGTGCCAGACATCATCATAAAGAGCTCAGTCAGAGGGAATTAAAAGAAAAGCTAAAGAGACTTTTTGCCTTAGATAACTGGAGTGAATTTGTAGATAAAAACTTTCAAATGTATACCCGCTATTTCCGGGATCAGTATCATGAGGCACTAAAGAAATTCTCCCAGGGAATAGAAAGGGAGCATCTAAAACAGGCCATAGACCTGTGCCTGGAGAATCGGACTTATTCTATGGCCAATCTTTATGATACTTATCAGTATTATCAACAGGAGAAAGAATTAGCCCTACCAAAGGTAAAAATTGTCTCTAGATTAAGGGGTATACCTCAAGAGAAGAAGACATTTCAAGTAGAAAAGAGAGATATCGGAGTTTATCGTGCTCTGGTAAATGCCTCCTCGGAGGCTCGATCATGAAAAAATATCAGCAGATAGTAAACTTACTGGAAAACTTAAAACTTAAAGGAATGATCCCTAATCTGGATAACGAGATAACCGAGGCAGAAGAAAAGAAAATATCCTATTTGAGTTTTTTGGACCTTCTTTTAAAGGCAGAGATAGACTACCGGACAGAAAGGAGGCTCAAGCGGAATCTGGCAGGAGCCCATTTCCCGGTAGAAAAAAAGCTGGATGATTTCCAATTTGCCAGAGTAAAAGGCATCACTAAGTCAGATCTATCGGCTCTTCTGGATTTCCTATGGCTGGATAATCATACCAATCTGTTGTTTTTTGGTCCACCCGGTATCGGTAAAACTCATTTATCGATAGCCATCGGACTGAAGGCCATACAGGCAGGCTACACGGTATGCTTTGAGCGGGTGGCATCCCTTATCAAGCTGTTAAAGTTGACCGATATTCAGCGCAAGGCAGGCTTTAGAGTGAACCGCATCTTAAAAGCGGATCTGATGATCATCGATGAGATAGGCTATACACCGATAGAGAGGAAGGAGGCTAATCTATTTTTTAACCTGATCAGTGAGCTTTATGAGAAGGCATCTGTAATCATCACTTCCAATAAAAGGTTTGATGAGTGGGCGGAAATGATGGGTGATGAAGTTATGACCGTAGCCATGCTAGACCGGCTGCTCCATCATTCCAAAGTATTTAACTTAAGTGGGGAATCATTTAGAATTAAAAAAGAAGAGGAGGATTAAGCCATTTTTTTTCTCTAGGAGGTGCAAAATTGTTTTCCGTGCAAGGTGCATTTCTATTTGCCATTTACAAATTAACGACCCAACATTGATAATTGTATTAAAAACGATTGTCAGGGTTCTGCCCTAAATTCTCTACTACAACAAGAAAAGAGTAGTGAATGGGGTCAAATCTTTATCCGTGACAAATAGTTTGATTAACTGTCAAGGATAAAGATTTGACCCCGGTAACTTACTTCTTTGAAAAATAGTTAACCTTTGTCTTTGGGGTCAGTCCTTGACCTTAGACATTGTGCGTAAAGAACATTTATAATTTCTAATATTATAGACTGCCCCCCAATGTGACAGGTGGATAAGCGATGTGGGATAAATTATATAAAAGGATGAGTTCGGAAATTAATTTAGAGTTAGCATGGTTGCGTTTAAAGACTGGACAAAATATTCAATATAAAAATTATTATAGGAACTTATTTGTTGCTTACGAATTAACAAGAAAAGAAAATATTAAAAGATTATCTGAAAGATTAAAAGGGGGTTCATATCAACCTTCGGGTGTTCTAAAATTTTATTTACCAAAGTCTTCAGGGCTTCAAAGACCAATCACATTTTTACATTTAGATGATTTAATTGTTTATCAAGCGTTTACAAATGTAGTTGCCAAAAAATTTAGTAAAGCAAAAAAAACGGTAGAATTTAGGAATGTTTTTAGTAATATTTTAAATAAAAATAGGGATACCAATATTTTCTTCTTTAAAAAATGGCAAGAGGGATATAAAAAATTTATAAAAAAAATAAAAGAATATTATAATGATGGAAATAAATGGGTAGGCTATTTTGATTTAGCAGCCTATTACGATACAATCGACCATAAAGCGCTATCTGAACAAATATCTAAAAATACATATAATAATTTTACAGATTTACTTAAAAAATGTTTGGGAGAATGGAGTACACATAAAAGTAATAAATTAAATCATGGAATACCTCAAGGTCCATTAGCCTCAAATCTTATTGCAGAAATATATATGTTACCTGTTGATAGAAAACTCGGGAAAAAGAACATTAAATATTTAAGGTATGTAGATGATATAAAAATATTTGGAAAGACTAGAGAAGAAGTATTATCTGGTGTAATTTTATTAGAAAGGGAGTGTAAAGAGCGAGGATTAATTCCTCAATCTAAAAAATATGAAATAGTAAATGCAAATACAGTTGAAGACGCAATTGGTAAATTTCCTAGTTTAAAAGAAGAAGACAAGAATATAATTTTTTCAAATAAAGATAAAACTTATCAACTATTTATTAAAGCATTCGATGAACCGAATTTTGATATTTCAATAGTAAGATATATCCTTAAAGTCTCAGATAAAAATGAGAAAATATTGGATGTAGTTTTGGAAAACTTAACTAACTATCCCAACTTAACGGATGAATTTTATCAATTTTTACTTAATTATACTGATCATTTAGAAGTAGGAAGAAAAATATACTCATTATATAAAGATAAGCCATCTCCTTATGAGTATGTGGATGGAAAATATTGGGAACTTTTATCATATTTTCCTTTTGAAGAAACTGAAAAACAAGAAATGATAAATATAGCAATTGATAAATTAAAGAAGAACAGAAACAATTATGCTTTAAAGAGAGGGTTATATAAATTTCTCTGTTCAATCAATACTTGTTTGGTCTTAAAATGGCTTGAGAAAGAAAGTTCATCTCTAATTCAAATGATAATAGTCCCATATATTCCGACTAAATGCATGGATAAGGAAGAATACAGAAATCTATTGAAAGCATTTTTTAGACGATCTAATTATGAACCTGCCATAGCTACGATAAAAGAATTAATCTATAACTTTAAATTTAATATAGTGAATCAATTGAGGTCTCCCTATACCGATAATTCTGGAGTTATCAAGAATATATTAGGTAAAGCTGAAGAAATAGATACTATTGGACAAATAATAAAAAGAAGATATGAAGTAGATTATTATAGTAAATGGAAAAGATTTTTAGGAACAGATAACTATACGCAAGCAAATATAGTTTTATTCTTGGCTGACAATTCATACTATATGGATAAAAGTGCACGGGTTAATTACACAGATGCATTTAACGAAATAATTACGAGAAAATTTATTGATTTATTAAAAACTCAACAACCGAATATACAATGGCAAGAATTAAAAGAACCAAATGGCAAAGACATAGATTATGGTGTGTTATTAGATAAAAATAAAAAAGTTTCAAAAAAATTTCCGAAAATATTTGATGGGTTTCGGTTATTGCATGATAGAAGGATAAAAACTCCTGCATCCCATGCATATGACAAAAAAACAACACAACCTACTAAAATTGTAACCAAAAAAGAACAAGCTGAATTATTTAAAGTATTAAAAATTAGTTATGAAGAATTAATAAAAGAGTTGAAGGATCTAATTTAAAATATATTACACATGGTAGGCGGAAGTTCTTTTACGCTTTTACTGTGCTTTCACCATATTTTTAATAAAAAGGGTCCCTATTTTTATTAAAAGGAAGTAAAATGATAAAAACTGATATCGGAGAATATATTGTAGGTGCATATCTAAAAATTATCAAAAAATGTGATTTTGTTGATTACAATGTTAGACCTCCCGTTGGGGGACTTGAAGGGTTAAATGAGTTAGATGTAGTGGGGTTAGATTTTAAAAATAAAACTGCCTATCTTTGCGAAGTTACTACGCATATAACAGGACTTTTGTATAAAGACAACAAAACTACTATTAAAAAAATAAAGATAAAATATAAGAGACAAAAAGAATATGCTAATAAATATCTTCCAGGTTTTTTAAAAAGACATTTTATGTTTTGGTCACCTGTAGTTCCAAAAGGATATATCACCAAAGAACTCGAAAAGATTGATGGATTGGAGCTGGTCATTAATAAGAAATACGCTCAATGTATAGATGAATTGAGATTAAAAGCAAAAGAATTAACCAACGATGTTGGAAATCCATTTTTTAGAATGCTTCAGATATTAGAACACCTAAGGAGCTAATAAAGTGTACATATTACGAGCTTACACGCTTTCCTTTCGGGACATTTTTCCATTTGGTTGCAACGTCATATATACTGGAAACACTGGAGACATTATATTAAATATGTATGAGGTTTTGAAATGAAATTTTTTCTGTTCTCGGAAATATCATTTGAAATTCCTGAACCGATTACTTTAATCGAATGTTACTGCTGTCAAAATGATTTTTATGCCAAATATGACCTTCTGGAAGATAAGAAAATTGAGGATGTAAATAAAATTGGTGCACGTATCAAGAAAGAAGTACTTTCAGAATGTAAAAAAATAACTGAAAGAACAAAGAGTGTAAATATATTCAAATATAATCTCGAGCATTTTTTAGACCTGGAAGAGAAAAAAAGAAATGGGTACATTAAAGAGCTAAATGAATCTGTTATTCAGAAGCTGTTAAAGATTAATGGCATTGGTTTGTCTACTACTACCAAAATTCTACATACGCTTTACCCAAAAATTATTCCCATGATTGATAATCCTCTTCAAAATAAGTATCATGAAAAAATTAATAATGTGTGGACGGAGAAACGAGCCGATGAAATATTTATTGATTTTTATAAAAATCTGAAAATGGGAAGTAATCGTGATAATTTAAATTATATTTTTGATAAATTATTGGAAAATAATCTTAAAAGTTTAAGTAGAATAAGAATATTCGATATTCTTTGGTGGTCATATCTGAAAGCTGAGAAACTAAGGGAAGAAAAGGGGATTGATTGGAATACAATAAGATTTATAAACGGGAATTAATTATTTTTATTTAAATGAAATTTTGTAAAATAAAAATGGGAGGAAAAAAGACATAAAAATTTTTAATAACTCATTTTTAAGTTTATTTTTAATTACATTTATGTTGTTTTATTTAATACTCCTCAATACATCTTTTATTTTCGCTTCAGAGACAATCGATGTAAAAGATTATATTAAAGGGAAATTTCCGGTAATATATAATGTTTATCTCACCTCTCTCGGAGAACTTGATGAATACGAGAAAGAATTTATTGACATATTGCAAAATTTGCCAGAGGAAAAACAAAAGAACTTTGCAAAAGAAGTGTATAATAACGGATTCTCCAAAGAAATCTTAGAAAAAATAAAAAAAGAAAGTATTGCTAAACCCACCAAACCTTCAATTTCAATAGAATATAATAAAAATCTAGGGATCTCTGACGAAATAATTAATAAGTCTCTCGTTCTCGATAAGTTAACTCTGGATTTATTTAGAATGCCGGAAGTCTACGCTATGGAGGCTTCCACTGAAGATATTTCTCAATTTATTGATTTGACTGAAATAATAAAAAATAAGGATTATGAAGCAGCTAAGTGGGTTTTGGAAACTGGCTTGTTTATGGAAGATAAATCTATTTCAAAAACTGAAAAAAAGTTTATTGACACTGTTCAAAATAAACCTGATCTATTAAGGATTTTGGTAACAAGAAATGTACTAGATGGCGTTACTTCCAGTGATTTGAAATGGGTTAAAAACTTTAATCCACCCAATTCAAAACCTTATGGTTATCTAACAGATGATTTATACAATTTACCGGAAATTAAAGATGGGATTTCTGATGACGAAAAAAAGGCTATCCAAGAGATAGAAGCGATTATTAATGATTCAATAATTGGTTACCAATTGAGAAAGGGGATTTGCCTGATAGATGAATATGGAGTTCCCAATCAGAATATGTTTTCCTTTAATGTTCCGAATTACAATACACAATTACAGGCTTTATTTCATTTAGTGAAAAATAGAAATGTTACCAAAGAATACTACGTAGTTGCTTTGGCTTGCGGTTTGGCCTATGGTTCTATCATAACCATTGGAGACCATAAAGTCGATCAAGAAATAAAAAAATATGTATTACAGCGATTTGATCAAATTGTTGAAACTGATGAAATTATTCAACGGTACTCCGTTGATTGGCAAGTCAAGGATTATCCCTTGGAAGCCGATTTAGGATTG
>CAZWFH010000074.1:0-7312 GCA_964632105.1 uncultured Atribacterota bacterium | reverse complement strand
GCTCTTCTTTTTTAGCAAATAAGTCAATAGTCTTTGGATCGGGCGCAGCTTGGAACCCAAATTCACTTATAAATCTACCATTTTCATTTAAGTAATTTTTATAATCCAACCAACCTGCCCACACATTCCATACATGACAATCACCATATTTAGTCGAATTTGCCTTATCTCCACCGTATGGGCTTGATGGCCAATAAGGTCTTGAGGGGTCTTCCTGAGCACATATCATGGGAAAATCATGCAAGTACAATTTATTTCCCAGGAATTCACCGTTAACTTTATGGATCATCATAGGCCATTCATCGAATCCCCAATTATTCTCATTATTTCCACACCACAAGACGATACTTGTATGATAACGTAGTTTCTTAACTACTTCCCTAATCTCCTTGCAGCTTAGCTTTCTAAACCATTCGAGGTGGTCTGGATATTCTGCACAAGCAAACATAAAGTCCTGCCATATCATTATTCCCAATTTATCACACAGGTTATAAAATTGTTCGTCTTCGTAAATTCCTCCACCCCATACCCTCATCATATTCATATTCGATTCCTTCGCCAAGCGAAGGAGTTTTTCGTAGTCTTCAGTCTTTATCCAGGTCAGAATGTTATCAGCAGGTATCCAATTAGCACCCTTTGCAAATACCCGTTTACCATTGATAGCGAATATGAAGGTTTCACCTTCGGCATCTTGTTCTCTTATTAATTCAACGGTTCTTAGACCTATCTTCTTTTCCTCACTGTAAACCCAATCATCTTTATACTTCAAATTGAATTTAAAGGTGTATAGGTACTGTTCTCCAAGACCATTTGGAAACCATAATCGAATGTCTTTCAAAATAAATGCTCCATCGAATTGAATTCCATTTGTGCTATGTTCTATGGGTAATTCCGAAAGAGTTTTATCATTGACCCTTACTTCCACTTTGTAGCTCTGTAGGTCATCCAAATCGATAGTTGAAGCAACATATCCTGATACCCTAATCAATCCTTCTTTATCATGCATTTCTTCCAAATATGCTGTACATCCTGTTAACCTTGCCTTATTATAGGATCCTATGTAAACAGATCTCCAAATACCTGAAGTTACTACACGAGCACCCCAATCCCAGCCATATGAATACTGGGCCTTTCTGATGTAGGACCTTACAGTTTCTCTTGCAGCACCGATTTTGCCATACACTTGTTCAAGTGTTTTCGGTTCTTTTAAGGGAGACTTTATATTCACCTTTAATATATTCTTACCCTTTTTGAGTATACCATTAATATCAAATCTGTACTCCAAGAACATATCTTCTGTATTACCAAGGTATCTACCGTTAAGATAGATATTTGAAAGGGTATCTATACTTTCAAAGACTAATTCCACGTTCTCCTCGATCGGTAAAGAATCTAATTCAAACTCCTTGGTATAGGTCCAGGACTTATTTTCGAGAACTCGCATATACTTTTCATTTAGACCTATATATGGATGCGGGACTAATTTTTGCAAGATAAGGTCTCCCTGTACAGTGCCAGGCACGTTCCCAGTAAATGTAAATTCACCTGCATCATCGTTTATCTGCCATTCTCCATTTAAAAATTCAATCAATTATATCATCTCCTTTAGGTATATTATGATAAATCCCAGGCTTCACTCAGTTTTGGAACATCTTTAATTAATTGTTTAGTATAAGCATGTTTTGGATTTATAATTATATCTTTCGCGTTTCCTCTTTCAACGATTTTTCCTTCTTTCATTATGTAAACGGTATCGCTCACATAATAAGCCAGCCCCAAATCATGGGTAATGAACACAATCATCATATTATTTTCAACCCTCAATTTTAATAACAATTTCAGAATCGTTGACCTCAAACAAGCATCAATCATAGATGTGGGTTCATCCGCAATTAGGACTTTGGGATCCAACATAAATATTCTTGCAATCATTAACCTTTGCATTTGGCCACCTGAAAGCTCAAAAGGATATTTATTACGCAATTCCTTATATTCCAGGTTAATAAAATCACAGGCTTCTCTCATTTTTTCTAATTTTTCTTTTTCAGCAAGCTTTACTCCCTGCAGTTTAATACAATCTAATAATAGCTTTTCAACCCGATAGAATTGATTAAAAGAGGAATAGGGATCCTGGAAAATGCCCTGAACGTCTTTCCAATATTGCCTTCGCGCACCGTGGGATTTAAGATTTCTTGGTTTCCCTTTATATCGAATATCACCACTTGTAGATTTTAGAAGGCCTAAAATTATTCTCGCTAAAGTTGTCTTGCCACTCCCACTTTCCCCAACAAACGAAATGATTTCTCTCTCATGAAAAGCAAAATCAACATCGTTTACTGCCCAGACTTTAGATCTGCCATATCCAAATATCTTTACAATATGTTGCCCACTCAATAAAACATTATCCTTGTTCATCGTTTATTTGTAACTCCTTTAAAATTTTGAAATCATAAATACATTTGAATGCTCTGTCATAATGAACCTTTTCTTCGATATTTTGTTTCCTGCATTCGCCTTTTACAAAGCTACACCTGTCCGCAAACCTGCAACCAATCTGAATATTACCCAGGTTTGGCGGTGCACCCGGTATATTCACTAATTTACGATTTTTCATATCTTCCTCAGGAACGATAATAGAGCCCATTAATGCTTTGGAATATGGATGGATTGGATCAAAAATGACATCATTTGTTTTCCCGCTTTCTACAATTTCACCAGCATACATAATGAGAATATTATCGGCTACATGTCTCAATAAAGGAAGCTCATGGGTAATAAATATTATCGATCCTACAAATCCTTTATCCAGAAGGTCTTTTAACAATTTTATAACAATTTTCTGAGAGGTAACATCCAGAGCTGAGGTAGGTTCATCTGCGATCAATATTTTAGGGTTCAAAATTGTCGAAATGGCAATAACTGTTCTTTGTTTCATCCCCCCTGATAACTCATTAGGGAAAGCGGTTAAAACTCTTTGGGGTAAATTGAGACTCTCAAATCTCTTGCTGGCCATTTTGTAAACCTGTCCTTTAGATAATTCAGGATTATGTTCTTTTATAATATCCTCAATAAACCGAATAATTTTTTTTGTGGGATTCAAGGCATTCATTGCAGCCTGGGGAATATAGGCAATTTTTTTCCCAAGAACTTGCGTCCTTAAATTTTCATATTCTAACTTCATGATATCAACACCATCAATTTTAATACTCCCGCTTTTAAAGTTTAGAGGTGGGAAATAAAACCCCATAAGGCTTAGGGCTAAAGTTGATTTTCCACATCCGGATTCACCTGCAATCCCCAGAATTTCTCTCTCTTTAAGCTGTAAAGAGACACCATCTACAGCATACACATGCTCATTTAAACGAGTTTTATAATATGTTCGTAAATCTTTTACAACCATAATCTGTCTATTCATAAGTTAACTCCTTATTTTGGGATTGAATATTTCATCCATCCCCGTATTCATAAAAAATAAGGAACTCACGATTATTGCAATAAGTATGGTTGGAGGAATAAATGCCCACCAGGCTCCTGCAGCCGGTGCTTCAAATAACATTGCCCAGTTCATCATAATCCCAAGGGTTATAGTATTAAGAGGCCCCAGCCCAAGTATGGATATAGCGGCTTCGCTCAATATCCCCGAAGAGATTTGGAGTATAAAAGCCATCATAATATAAGAAGCAATATAAGGAAAAATTTCCAAAACCATGATCTTCAAAGTGGTATACCCTGAAATTTTAGCAATATTTACATGTTCTCTATTTCTTAAAGAAAGGGTTTGAGAACGTACTGCTCTGGCCGTCCAAGGCCAGCTGGTAAGTGCAATAATCACTGCGATAATTATTGAACTTCTCGAACTTATGCTCACTGAAATTAATATAAGAACGATAAAAGATGGGATCACAATAAAAATGTTTGTAATGGTTATAATGATATTATCCATCAACCCGCCAATATATCCGGAGGCTATTCCTAATACTAACCCAATAAAAGTTGCAACCAGGCCAGCAATCAATCCAATATATAATGAGTTTCTTGCACCATACGCCAGTTCAAGTAAAACATCTCTACCAAAATTATCAGTTCCCAGGACATATTCGGAAGTTGGCTCTTCAAAACATGTACCCACCATCTCCAGAGGGTCATTTCTATTCATTAAGGGATAAATAAACACAAAAATAAGAATTATTCCTAATATAAAGAATCCTATTAGAAACTTGGGGGATTTGACTAATATTCTAAACGTATTTCGCATATTAACTCTCTTCCAACTGCGCTGATTTTATCCTCGGGTCAATTAATCCATAGATAATTTCAATAGTAAAATTAGCCAATAAAACTGCTATCGTAATCAATAAAGTACAACCCGAAATCAAAGGAAAATCCAATTGTCTGATAGCTGTAAACATCCATGTTCCAATCCCCGGATAATTAAAGACGATTTCAGTAATCAATGCTCCGCTCACCATAGTCCCTATGGATAAAGCCAATCCAGTAATTTGGGGTAACATTGCATTTCTAAAAACATAAAATATAATTTTCGATTCTCGAATCCCCATCAATTTACTATAAAGAACATAATCTGTATTCAATTCATAAATAGACATAGATCGCATCCCGAGGGCTTGCCCGCCTATCATAACTATAACGATAGATAGGAAAGGGAGGGTATAGTGCCTTAGCACTGAACTGATAAATTTTAAACTAAGATTTGGAATCATCTGATAAGAATAACCACCTCCAATGGGAAACCAACCAAGGTTCAGAGCGAAAACATATAAAAGCACAATAGATAAAGCAAAGAAGGGAATTGAACTCACAAATAAAGCAGCAGGAAATATTGTTTTATCAAAAAGACCTTTTTTGTATGCGGCAAAAGCACCTAATACATTACCCAAGATCCAGCCCACTAAAATAGCCGGTAATTGTAAAGCTATAGTCCAGGGAATGGCTGATCGCAATATACTCGCTACTGATCTGGGGTATAACCCAAAAGATGTTCCCAGATTCCCCTGAACTATATTTTTCAGATAGATAAAATACTGAACAATTATTGGCTTGTCAAGTCCAAATTCTCTCATAAAGGCCTCATATAATTTTTTTTGAGTATCGGCATCCATCATGCCCTGACCTAATTTAGCAATAATTACAGTAACCGGGTTTCCTTTGATGAATCTGGGGAGAAAAAAATTGAGGGATATAGCAATAACTATAGTTAAAAAATACCAGATAAATTTTCTGAAAAAATATTTTGTATATGGGCTCATATTAGCTTCCTTCCCGCATAACAATTATACAAAAAATCTATTAAAAAAAACAGGCCTTTTTGATACAAAAACCCGTACAAAAGTTTCGCAAAGGCCTGTTTTTATCCTTATTACATTTTATCCAACCTTATTGCTTAGCTTTGATTTCATACAGAGCCCTAATGCCAGCTCCATCTATACATATTTGCGGTGGGATATTCTTACCATCTGTAGCCGTTGGGAAACCTTCCCACACCGTTTCATTTACTGTATGAAACTTCCAAGGTCTATACATGAGAGGGATAAAAGGAATGTTCTTTAGATAAATGATCGCTAACTCTGTATATAATTCTTTTAATTCCTTTATATCTTCTTTCCGGGGAATTAGATTGATGATCTCATCGGCTCGATCATTTTTAAATCTGCCATAATTCGAGAAAGCCATTTCGCCTAGAGGGGGAACTCCTTCTGAACTCAAGAAATATCTCGCTCTCTCCCATGGTTGGCTGGGCATTGGACCAGATGACCACATCATACAAATATCGAAATTTCCGATATATGCGTCGTTTATCGCAACAGGCGCCTCGGGGAATTTCGTTCTCATCTCAATACCAATCTTTTTAGCATTTTGCATAACGATTTCCAGGGATGCATTCCAGTCTGTCCAGCCATAAGGACATTGGATATCATAAGGTCCAAGCCTTGTTCCGTCTTTCAGGACACGAATACCATCCTTCCCTCTTTCTGCACCAATAGAATCAAGTAATTCATTTGCACCATCTACATCGGTTGTCCACTGATATGGTTTGACCGCATCCTTGTCTATATATTTAGACTCTGCCTCGGTAAGAAGAGTAAAACATGGTTCGATGTCTGCAGAATAGCCAGTCATAGCGACTTCAGCAATTTTTTTGTATTCAATGCACATCGCAATTGCCTTTCTAACTTCAAAAACATCAAGACCTTTTTTCGATGGGTTAAGGAATATGGCAGGTATAGAACCAGGGATATAATATGGGAGATCATCCAGATAGCACTTGATGGGGGTTCCATCTTCCCACATTTTCCAAACATTAGGTATAAACTGCTGAGACATATCGATTTCACCATTTTTAAAGGCAAGGTTACCCGCAGCATTATCTTTGAAAATTGGATGAGTAATATATTTAGGAGCTGGAAGTTTTCCAAATAAGGCCTTCCCCCAATAATTGTCATCCCGCTCAACAATAACTTTTGTATCATCATAATACATAATTTTGTAAGGACCAGAAGCTACAGGGTCTTCATTGAAGAATTTTTGGATTTCAACCAAGTCGTATCCTGCTTCTTTTTCAATCTCCGACCATATATGTTTCGGATGCAGCGGAACCATTGCAAGACTATCTAAAAGGGACAATTTGTTATATTTTTCTTTATTTAGCTCGAAAACAACCACTGATGGAGACTCAGCTTTAATGTCTTTTAGGTAAGCCAAGAAGCTGCTCCAGGCAATACTATATTTTTCCCCTAATTTATACGAGTAAACAACATCCTCTGCTGTAAGAGGAATGCCATCATTCCAATGAGCAGCTTTATTTAATTTAACTTTTAGAGTATAGGGATCTGTCCATTCATAAGATTCACCTACGAGGGGTTCGATTTCACCCGTCAACTGGTTAAACATAAATAAGGTCTCATAAGTTAATATTCTACAGTCGGCTGGGGTGTTAAAAGTGGGAAAGGCAGCGTGGACTCCTGACAACAGGTTAAAACTAGGCGGTGCACCCCAGATTAAACCGTTAATATAAAGAGTTTCATTCCGAGGAGTCTCTACCATTTTCTGCGCAAAAACAAAGGATGTTGTTAGACTAAACAACATAAATATAATCAAAAACAAGATTAAATATACTTTGCTTAAACTTTTCATTATTTTATTCTCCTTTTGGTTTTTTGTTTTAAATTAACAGTCACTTTCACATCGTTTATTTTCTTCATTAAATCCCTCCTTTAAGTTAAATTTAACATTCCTACAAAAATCTTTTATCCGGATTTATCACCTCCTCTGTTTTGAAGAAATGGGAATTGCA
>CAZWFH010000073.1:0-7432 GCA_964632105.1 uncultured Atribacterota bacterium | reverse complement strand
GACCTCTTGGTCCCGAACCAAGCGCGCTTACCAAACTGCGCTACGCCCCGAAAAATACAATTGAATTATATCATAATCAATTAATCGAGGCTACTTATTTTTTATTAATTCGTATTGAGTATTGTGTTAAGAAAGAGAAAGAAAATAAATTATAGATGATTAGAAAAAAGATTCAAGTACAACTTTTTTATCTAACTGCTCTGCTAAAGTTTACAGTAAATTTTCATTTTGTATTTATTTACTATAGTTATTTTAATTCTATTATTGGTTTTAATTTACTTGCAATGAAGGAAGCGGCAATTATTTTTAAAATATCTCCGGGTAAAAAAGGCAGCATACCGACTGTTATCGCTTTTTTTATTCCTATCCCTGTGACCAAAGATAGTTGGGTTATGCCTATAATATATAAAATTATAGTTCCTATTATACCTGCCAGAAAATAATAAAAAATATTTTTTTCATTTTTCAATTCCATTATCTTTCCAACAATAAAAGCACAAATTATAAATCCCAATAGAAATCCACCGGTTGGCCCAAAGAAAATACCTATCCCAGCTTTAAAACCAGCAAAAACTGGTAAACCTATTATACCCAACAACACATAGATTATCTGGCTTGACGTTCCCGTAACACTTCCCAGGGTCATACCAGCTAACAGAGTAAATAAAGTCTGTAAAGTAAGAGGGACAGGATAAAGGGGAATAGAAATGAATGCTCCCACTGCGGTTAAAGCAGCAAACAAAGAGATTAAAGTCATCTGACGAATATTTATTTTTGACACTTTTAAATCCTCCGATTTTCTGATGAATTATTGTTAACCAATGTAATATTCTATGTTAACGATAATGTCAAAAAAATTTAACTAACAGTTCCGGAAATTATTTCTACCCGTTCGCCATCTTCTTTTTTTAAAACCAAAGCTCCTTCTTCGTTTATATCCATCGCTTCTCCTGTAATAATTCTCTCTCCCATATCTACTCTTATCTTTCTCCCCAAAGTATGGGAGTATAATTTCCATTCCCTTAAAATAGAAAAAAATTCTTTTCTTTTTAACTTATCGTAATACTTTTCAAATTCCTGTAAAAATGTCTGCGCTAACTTGACCCGTAAAACCTCTTTTCCTGAAACTTCTTTTAAAGAAATTGTATTTTCTTGAATATCTTCAGGAAACTCCCGACGATCTATATTCACATTTATACCAATTCCTACTACTACCCAGTTTATTATATCTAACTCGGCACTCATTTCAGTCAGTATTCCACATACTTTTTTCTCATTTATTAATATATCATTGGGCCATTTTATTTGAGATTCAATTTGAGTGTATACCTTGATAGCCTTTACTACCGCTACTGCAGTCATCAAAGTTATTCGAGGGATATAAGAAGGAGGAAGTTGAGGATATAATATTATGGAAACCCAGATACCTCCAGTTGGGGAAAACCATTTACGTCCTAATCGACCCTTACCTGCACTTTGTTTTTCAGCAATAATTATTGTGCCCTCATCTATTTCTTCTGTTCTATGCAAGGCTTTTTCTTTGGCAATTATATTTGTAGATTCTAATTCAGGGGAATAAAATATTTTTTTACCAATGTAGGTTGTGGATAATTCTTTTTGAACTTCTTGGGGGATTAAAAGGTCAGGACGGGAAACCAGGCAGTAACCCAGATTTTGGTCGGATGTTATCTTATACCCCATATCCTTTATTCTTTGTATCTGCTTCCAAACCGCCACTCGGGAAATACCTAATTTTTGAGCCAAAACTTCACCGGAAACATATTCTTTCTCTCTTAAATATTTTAATATATCACCTGTCATCTTTCGAATCCTTAAGTGTGACAGGGGACGGTTCTTTGACACATTCAGTAAGTTAATTTAAAAAGTGTGTCAAAGAACCGTCCCCTGTCACATTCATTATTTCATACGAGAGGCTAATAGCTCACTGTCTTTATCTATATCTCTAATCTGCCTGAAATCTATTATAAAAGAACCCTTACTCTCCAATAAACTCATTAAATTCTTTAACGTTTTATCGTTTCCCATGAACCATGGAATGATAAAAGCAATAGTCTTTTTTCTTTCCAATCCAGCACATCGCTTGATATAATCGATTAATTCGGAAGGTAATTTGCCTTTAAACATACTTAAAACCGGGCAGCCTATAAAGACAAATTTATAAGACAATAAATTGCAATTAACTGTTCTTCTTTCAGCTTTAATTACTTTTAATTCATTCCCTTTTCTTTCGATAACTGATGATATTTTTTTCACAAACAATTCTAATTTTTTATTTTCTCCACTATAAATTAATGCTGCTCTCAAAATATCCCCTCCTAATCAAATACTACTTTTTCTACTCCCTGGAGTTTATCCAATATCTTATTTGTAATTAATTTTAGATGTTCGGGTCTTTTAACAAAATCTAAATCATCTGCTGGAACATTTAAGATAGGGCAGATACTAAAATTCTCTATCCACTCCTCATATAAAACATTTAACTGATTCAAATATTCCTCAGAGATGGTTTTCTCATAATCCCTTCCTCGTAAGGAAATTCTTTTTAAGAGAGTGGGAACCGAAGCTTGAAGATAAACGATTAAATCCGGGGGAGTAAGGAATTGGGTCATTATTTTAAACAATTCCTGGTAATTTTCATAATCACGATCCTCCATATATTCCTGCTGATTTAAATTTTTAGCAAATATATCTACATCCTCATAAATACTTCTATCCTGAACTACAGAGGCAGGGTTTTTTAATATTTCCTGATGATGGCGAAATCTCTTGGACAGAAAAAATATCTGGAGATGAAAACTCCACTTTTTCATATCTCCATAGAAGTCCTCTAAATAAGGATTGTTCTCTACTACCTCATAATATGCTTTCCAACCCAATCTTTTACTTAACAGGTCAGTTAAACTTGATTTGCCGCAGCCTATATTCCCTGATACTATAATAAATTTCTTCATCTTAAACTGTCCCCCTTATAAATTTCATTAATAACATCTTCAAAATCTTTACTTTTGCCTACAAAATCAAGACCGTTAGTGTTTATTTTAATTAATTTTATTTTTTTATAATTATCGGGATAAGAAAAAAATTCTTCATAAGCCAAATTCAATCTTCTCATATATTCTAAAGACATTTTCCGCTCAAAAGGCCGATCTCTTAGTGCTATTCTTTTCATTAAGGTTTCAGTACTTGCTTGCAAGTAAACAATTAAATCTGGCCGAGGGATATCTTTAACCATAATTTCATAGAGGCGTTCATACATAGAAAGTTCATTTCCGGAAAGATTCAGATGAGCAAATATCCTATCCTTGGCAAATAGGTAGTCAGAAAAAACTGATTGATTAAATAAATCTTGCTGGGCTAATTCTAATTGTTGTTTGTAACGACTTAGCAGAAAAAATATTTGAGTCTGGAAAGCGTATCTTTCTATATCGTTATAAAATTTAGATAAAAAGGGATTTTCTTCCACCACTTCTAAATTATATCTTGCATTAAACCTTTTGCTCAGCAATAAAACTAAACTTGTTTTTCCTGCTCCTATAGCTCCTTCAACTACAATAAATTTACTCTTAAGTTTACTCATTGACTACTCCTTTTTCTTTTCCTTTTTGTAAATCAGGTTTTTACAAATCTGCCCTCATTGATTATTTTTTCTCTCGTAATTCCACTCATAGGTTGAGTACTTATTCTCTAAAAGCTCTTTGAAAATTTTTTCTTCCTGTTCAGTTAACTTACCTTCAGTTAATTTTACTCCAAATTCTTCTTCAAAACCTCGGGGAAGAATTTCGGATAATTCTGAAAAATTTATCTTTTTCTTTAAAATCTCTTCTAAACTGGTTGCTTTAAATCTTGTTTTAAGCCTTTCTCTTATCTGAGCTGAAGGAAAATTAAATACAGAAAACAGTTTATCTTTTTCTAATTCTATCAATAAAGAACCGTGTTGTAAAACTATTTCTCTTTTTCTTACCTGAGCAGAACCTACAATCTTTTTACCTTCAATCTGTACCTCGTATTGAGAGGGAACGGAAAAACAGATTGATTTAAAATCAGAATGACGAATTTCAGATTTCTTTTCCTTATGCAAGGAATCGCTCTTTAATTTTTCTCTCAGAGGAACTAATTCGGCTGTTATCCCTAAATAAGAAAGACCTCTAATCATTCCACCACTAATCTTCTTATAGGTCTCCAATATAGAATCATTAACCAAAGAATGGTTTTCTCTAATTATAAAACTATAAGTTAATTCTTTGTCATGGAGAACGGCCTTACCTCCGGTGGGCCGGCGGACAATATCGATTCCCAGATTCTTACAAGCATCTATATCTATCTCTTTTTTTAAATCCTGAAAATAACCTAAAGACACCGCCGGTGGAGACCATTGATAAAACCTGATAGTAGGAGGAACTAAACTCTCCCGATGAGCTATCATTATTGCCTCATCGATTGCCATATTCATAAAACCCGTATGATAACTATCTTTTATTAATCGCCATTCCATTAATATTATCCTTTCTGTTTGATTAAAACAAGCGTATAGCGGTTAGCGTTTAGCGTATAGTATAGTAAGATAGACGAATTAACTAACGATTAATCCACCAGTCACCTAGTTAATCAGTCAGTAAGCAATTAATTAAAGGACTAATGAATCAATTTATAATATCTTTATTCTACAAAATATATCAAAATCCTTCTTTTATTAAAATATAAATTTTTTTAGTTAGCCAGTTAGCCAGTTACCCAGCCTCCTGGCTAATGTAGCAACACAGCGCTCCGTGTCTCTACACTTGAGATTGCCACGCTCCCTGCCCCGGTCGCTCCGCAATGACAAATCGGTCTGCAAGTCCTTGTAGGGGCGTATTGCAATACGCCCCTACTTCTTCTAACTTCTATTTTTTATTTCCTTGCTATATATTACATACGATAACTATATAATACAAATTGACTTCTTGTTCTTGTTCTCTTCACGCGATACTCGATACTAATTATTGTTTTTCAATAAAATAAGGCTAACAAAATTAAAAAAACCTGTTAGCCTTATTTTTATCCTATTTATCAAAATAAGTTGCTGGGACATAAGTATAAATTATTAAGTTTACAAAAAATCTAACTAATTATTATTGTTACTATTAAACTTCAATTATTATTTTGCCTCTTTAGCTTGAGTTTTTAAAGTTTTAAATTTATTTATAGCCTGTATTCCTTCAATCACTACAAAACCAGCCAGGATTATTAATACTATTGATAAGCTTCCTAATAGATAGTTTCCCTTACCAAAATTAGTGAATAGTAAAGAATCCACCCGCTAAGCAGGTGGCTTTAAGAGGCCTCTAAAAGAGGCCAAATTCTTGTTGGTCACTCTCTTCTTTCTTTTCTCTTTCTTCTTGATACCTTACATATTTTCTAATTTTATTCTCATCCAGACCTATGGTGCTTACACAATATCCCCGACTCCAAAAATGGTTCCCCCAATAGGGCTTCTTCTTGAGAGTAGGAAAGCTTTTGAAGAGTTTTATCGCTGTCTTACCTTTTAGCATTCCCATTACTTCGGATATCGATAATCTGGGAGGGATAGAAAGTATCATATGTATATGATCTTCTTTTACATTCATTTCCAGTATCTCTATATTCCTCCATTCACATAGCATCCTTAAGGTTTGCTCTACAAATTCAGCCACTGCACCTTTTAATATCCTGTATCTGTACTTTGGACACCATACTATGTGGTATTTACATTGATAGATTGTATGAGATAATTTTTTCCATTTAGTCATATCTTATCTTAACATATATATCGATTTTTATGGTAAAACCATTTGGCCATTACCACCTTCAAAGAAGGTGGTTTTTTAAGGTGAAATAAATTAATAACGTTCTTCTAAATCTTTTAAATACACCTCTAATTTATCTGTTATATTTTCTTCCACTTTACACCTTTCTGTCTATAAAATTTTTAAAAACAACTAACCCCATTTATATATTCGACAAAAGAATAAAAACTCCTCTTTTTTTTACAAAATATTTTAAAAATTTTCTAATTTTATTTAAATTTATACTATGTTATAATAAATTAGTCGTTAGTAAATAAGGAGGTATTAAAATGAGTCCTGGTTTTTTTGAAAAATTGTTTGGAAAGAAAGAAGAAGATTCCTCAGGATTTCTCTGGATTTATAGCCAGTGTGATAAATGTGGAGAAAAATTTAGAACCCTTGTCAGAAAATATAATGATCTTACCCCCACTTATAAAGATGATGGACCAGCTTACATATTGAAAAAAGAATTAATCGGAGCTTCTTGCCCCAATCGAATTAATTTGCATCTGGAGTTCGATAGAAATTACCGAAAAATATCTGAAGAAATCACCGGCGGCCACTTTATTTCCAAAGAAGAATATCAATCCTAAGCTTCTATTATAAAATATTATATATTTTCATCTAATTGACTAAGCTTCAGAAAGAACTATTTTCTAAAATATATAGTGGGACATAAAAGAAAGAATTTCTAAGCGGAGACAAAGATCATCTCTTCTTCATTAATAATTCTAATAATTTTCCTATGATAATTTTATTTTAGTTCAACTATAGCCATAGTATTAATTTTACTCTCCGTAATTAAGGTTACTTTTAAATAAATTAATACTAAAAACTTTTCAAAAATTGTTGATTAATATTTTTTATCACTTAGCATTTTAAAAATAACAGAATTAAATTTATTTTTCTGTTAATTATTAATTTTTATCTAAATTCTCATTTTATTCAATTAATTATGCTCCTATTTGGTCATTAGATATCTTACCTTTTCCATAGTGACATTATCACTGATTAATTTCAAGGTGACAATATCACAGATTAATTACAATAGTCCAGATATTTCTTGACATTTTAATTCTCTAAGCATATAATTTTTAAAAGAATATCTTTAAGTCTTAAATACTTAAAGTTAAGGATTATAAAAGTATGAAGCTTGAAAAATTGGCAAAAAAATATGCTGAGCTCCAAAAACAATTCGTTCAGATTGGTTATATCTGCAACGGTAGTATTATGTCTCTGTACCGTAAATGCGGTAAGCCTAATTGTGGATGTAAAGAGGACCCTCAGATGCGGCACGGTCCTTACTTTATCTGGACAAGGAAAGAAAAAAGCAAAACAGTTACCCGTTCTTTATCGGAAAAAAAAGCTAAACACTGTTCCAAATATATACAAAACTTTAAAAAAATGGAAAACATCATCAAAGAAATGAAAAAAATTACAACACAAATTATTGAGCAAGAAAAATAACTCCATCTTTATTTTGTTGTACATTATAAGAATCAAGAACTACCAAAAAAAGGTGATGTGTAAACCATTGAAGGAGATACTCCATAGGAGGTGTTAGAATATAATGCTGATCTTTAAAATCTTAAAACAGTCTTTAATGATAA
>CAZWFH010000072.1:0-7442 GCA_964632105.1 uncultured Atribacterota bacterium | reverse complement strand
CTAATTAATTTTAGTGGTGGGGCATTAAGTGAGGAAATGCTTGAGAATTTAATAGCACAGTTAAATAAATAGTGGAAAATAGATATTTCATAGAAGTATAAAATAAAATCTAATAATAAATATAAAAAGAGAAAATTACTATTTCGTTTTTAAGAAGGTAGAGTAAATTGCTTCGTAAAGTTAAATTAATTGGAGGATAAAATGGTAAGATTTGAAAAAAACTTTATTTTTGGCCTGGCAACATCGTCTTATCAAATAGAAGGAGCTGTTACAGAAGGCGGTAGAAGCCCTTCAATATGGGATACCTTCTGTAAAACTCCCGGTAAGGTGTATGAAGGACATACTGGTGATGTTGCATGTGATCATTATCATAGGTATAAAGAAGATGTTGGAATATTAAAAGAAATTGGAGTTAATGCATATAGATTTTCAATTTCATGGTCTAGAATATTTCCAGAGTATGGTAAGTACAATCCGAAGGGGATGGAGTTTTACAAAAAATTGATAAATGAGCTAAATGAAAATGATATAAAGCCAACCGTTACTTTGTATCACTGGGATTTACCGATGTGGGCTTATGATATGGGAGGATGGCTGAATAGAGATTCAGTTAAATGGTTTAAAGAATATGCTATAAAAGTGTTTGAGGAGCTTAATGATTCTGTAAAATTTTGGATAACCCACAATGAGCCATTTTGTGCCTCGATTTTAGGATATAACTTAGGAGTTCTTGCGCCTGGACATAAAAATATGAGAGAAGCTTTAATTGCGGCTCACCACATTTTACTTTCTCATGGAGCTGTAGTTGAAGTATTCAGAGAATTTGGTTTTAAAGATAGTAAAATTGGAATAACACTTAATTTAACGCCGTCTTATTCTGAGTCTGATTCTAAAGAAGACATAGAAGCAGCTTTTAGATGTGATGGATTATCTAACAGGTGGTTTTTAGATCCTGTTTTTAAAGCTTCTTACCCTGAGGACATGAAGAAAATATTTATTAAGATGGCGGGCGGATTTGATTTTATAAAAGATGGAGATTTACAAAAAATATCAATTAAGAATGATTTTTTAGGAGTAAATTATTATTCTCATGCTCTGGTTAAATTTTTTCAGGATTCAAAATTAAACTGTCAGAGCGTTCAGGGGAGCCTAAAGAAGACTTCTACGGATTGGGAGATCTGTCCAGAAGCTTTATACGATCTTATACTAAGGCTGAGAAAAGAATACACCCAACTACCTATATATATTACCGAAAATGGTGCTGCTTTTGATGATGTCCTATCTGAAAAAAAGCGGATAAATGATGTTGAACGTATAGATTATATTAAAAGACATTTAATGAAGATTGCAGATTTAAATCAGCAAGGAGCCGATATAAGAGGATATTATCTATGGTCGTTAATGGATAATTTTGAATGGACCTATGGTTACTCAAAGAGATTTGGAATTGTATATGTTGATTTTAAAACCCAGGAAAGAATCTTGAAAGACAGTGCATTATGGTATAAGGATGTTATCAAAAACAGGTCCATTGAGTAAAATATAGCATATTTCTTCTTTGTTTTTACATTTTTATTAAGATGAGGATATTATCTTTGTCAGACGAAGAGGTTAGAATGAATAGTTTCAAAATAGCTATTATTGGGGCAGGAAGTACCTACACTCCGGAACTCATCGATGGGTTTATAAAGAGAAAGAACGAGTTGCCTATTACCAGTTTTTATTTGATGGATATTGATAAGCGTAAATTAAAAATTGTAGGTAACTTCGTCAAAAGAATGTTAGACGCCAACGATATAAAATGTAAATTCGTTATGACAGAAGACTTGAAAACAGCCGTTAAAGATGCAGATTTTGTGCTGGCGCAGGTGAGAGTTGGCAAACTTGATGCTCGGATTAAAGACGAAAAGATCCCGCTCAAGTATGATTTAATTGGACAGGAAACTACAGGGATTGGTGGATTTATGAATGCCTTAAAAACCATCCCCGTAATGATGGAGCTTGCAGAGTACATAGAAAATTACAGCCCTGATGCATGGCTTATAAACTTTTCCAACCCTTCGGGGATTATTGCAGAAGCTTTGCTGAACAACACGAAGGTTAAAATGATTGGTTTGTGTAATGTTCCAATCGTTATGAAGAAAGAGGTAATACAAAGAATACCAGAAGATACCAAAAATGTACGCATTGATTATGTTGGTTTAAATCACTTAAGTTGGATTACAGCCATATACTATGATGATCGGAAGATATTACAGGATCAACTTCTTGAAAAATACAATTTTATTAATATGAAAAACATTCCCAAGATGGATATGGATAAAGAACTTATCAAGAGCATCCGCAGTATTCCCAGCAGCTACCTACAGTATTATTACTACCGGGAACGGCAGCTTCAGCATATGAAAAAAGAGAAGAAGTGCAGAGGAGAGGTGTGTTTGGAAATTGAGGAGGAGCTTTTAAAGCTTTATCAACAGCCTGAATTAATAGAAAAGCCTGTCATTCTTGACAAAAGAGGTGGTCATTTGTATTCTGAGGTCGCCGTTTCTCTCGTAAGTGCTATTTATAACGACAAAAATGAGGAGCATATAGTAAATGTAAAAAATAATGGTGCACTTGACTTTATGGCAAATGATGATGTAGTTGAAATTGGCTGCAATGTAAATAAAAACGGAGCAACACCCCTACCTTTAAAAGATTTTAATAATGACCATATCAAGGAGATGATGAGAGTTGTTAAAGCCTATGAAAAGCATACAATCAAGGCGGGGATTTACGGAGATTATAATGAAGCGTTAAATGCACTTTTAATACATCCCTTAGTAGGGGATTTCAGAAAAGCAAAAGATGCATTGGATGAGTTATTGGAAGCACACAAAGAATTTCTACCACAATTTTTTTAATAAATAGAATTAACAAAAACAAAGGAAGTAATTATGGCAAAGTATGTAATTGGAGTGGACGGAGGAGGCACTAAAACTCACTATGCCTTATCTGATTCTAATGGGAAATTGACGAATTTTATGCGGGGTAGCCCAACAAATCATGAAATCTATTCTGATGGCTACGAAAGTGTTCGCAAAGAAATTAAAAGCTCCGTTTTTAAATTACTTCAACAAAGTAGGTTAAAACCCGAAGACGTAAGCTATGGTATTTTTGGTTTGGCTGGGGCAGATACTAAAAATCAGCAAAAAGAGCTATCAAAAATAATAAGCGAAACCGGAATCAGGAATTTTAAAGTTTTTAATGATGCTTTCCTGGGTATTAAAGCAGGAAGTGATAAAGGTTATGGAATTTGCAATGTAAATGGCACAGGAACTTGTTGTGTGGGGATTGATAAAAATAGTGACTGGCTGCAGATAGGAGGAACTGGATGGACTTTCGGAGATGAAACTGGAGCGGGGTATATGGGTAGTGTTGTAATAAGAAAAGTGTACGATTCAGTTTATAGGTGTGGGGAAAAAACCATCATGAAAGAGATGTTATTTGAAAAATTAAGAATTAATGAAGAAAGCGAGCTTGTAAATGCGGTTTATGAAAAAGTGTATTCCAATAAGATAAAGGTAACTGAACTTTCCAAGATTGCTTTTTACGCTGCCAATCAGGGTGATGAAGCAGCCTTAGAACTTCTAAGACATTCTGGGAGAGAGATGGCTAAATCAGTAATAGGAGTTATTAAAAGACTAGATTTTTCTGGCGAAAAAGAAATTGACATTATTTTAGCAGGATCAATAAATTTAAAAGGAGAAAATCCAGAGCTGATTAATGCCTTTAAAAAAGAAGTATATTTCAGGGAGAAAAGAAAAATGTGTTTTATCCCTCTGCAGGTACCACCTGTCGCAGGAGCTGTTATATGGGCAATTGAAAAATTAAATAAAAATAAAAATCCGAATATCCGCAAGAGAGTATTACAAGAATTTAAAAATACGCTATAAGTTTTAAACTATCGGAATGTTTGAACCCACTGCTCTGTTATAATTGTTTATCCGCATTGTTGAATCTTCCTTTTTTAAGGGAATGACGAAATATAATTTGTTTTCAGAGGAAAAATCAATAAATCTACTTTTTAAATTTTAATTAAAATAATTAATTATAAAGCAATTAATTCTATTGACATATATAAAGCTTTGTGATATTTTAATGATAACGTTATCGGTAACGTTAACGGAGATAGGGGGTAATATGAAGTATATAACCTTAAAGATGGTAGCAGAAAGAGCAGGAGTCTCTGTAAATACTGCATCGAGAGCAATTAATAATAAGCCGGATATTAATCTTGAAACCAAAAAGCGGGTACTCCAGATTGCCAAAGAATTAGGATATATCCGTAATGCAGCAGCTGTGGCCTTAAGAACTAAGAAAACAGGAACTATAGGAGTAGTAATAGCAGACAACAGGAATCCATTCTATGCTGAGGTTTTAAATGGAATGGAAGAAGCAGCCCGAGAGAAAAACTACCATATAATTCTTGCCAATACCCAACGAGATTACAAGAAAGAAGAAGATGCGATAAATTTACTATTGGCAAAACGAGTAGATGGATTACTTATCACCCCGGTTCAAGATAAAGATGATGATATAAAGAATCTCATTGATGCAAATATCCCATTTGTGGTTGTGGGTAGAGATTTTGAAAATATTGAGGTAGATGCGATTTATAATGATGAAATTAAAGGGGGATTTTTAGCCACAGAATATCTAATCAAGAAAGGACATAAAAGAATAGCTTTAATAAATGGTTTTTTATATAAATCTCCTGCTAAAGGGAGGTCGGAAGGATATAAAAAGGCATTAAATAAATATAGAATACCTTTAGATGAGTCGCTTATAAGTGTGGGAGATATAAATATAGAAGATGGGCATGAAAGAACCAAGCAGATGCTGGAAAAAGATCTGAATTTCACCGCTATCTTTGCCTACAACGATATGATGGCCTTTGGGTCTATGCAGGCAATAAAAGAAAAAGGTTTAAGAATACCAGAAGATATCGGATTGGTCGGTTATGATGATATCCCCTTCAGTTCACTTATCAGTCCAGCGTTAACTACTATCAGATTAAAGAAACAGGATCTGGGGATAGAAAGTCTAAAACTTTTACTTTCTCGCATAAGTGGTAATCGGAAAAAACACAAAAAAATAATGTTAGATGTAGATATTATAGTAAGAAAAACTTAAACAATAATGTTGGGGATAAATTTAAGCAATTGGGAGGTGGTGAAAATATAGTATTAGTATATATTCAAATTAGGTACTGTAGATTTAAAGGTTGAATTTAAATTAAGAAGGAAGGAGGAATCTATAGAGGAGGTGATTTATAGTAATAATTGTATATTTCCTGTAATTGAAAGTTTTATAAAGAAAGGGAGGATTTGAAAATGAAAAAATCATTATTATGGATAGTGTTGCTGATATTGAGTATATCAATGGTTGCAGCTTTTTCATTGGGTGGCTGTAAAACTGCTGCATCATCTGAGGACGATGAAGCAGCTGAAGCCACCGAAGCAACAACAGATTCAATAAGTGAAGAATTACCAGAACTACCATCCTCTCTTAGCATTAAAGTAAATCCAATTTCTGATTTAAGTCCGTATTTTATAAAAGGGGTCGATGTTTCGATGCTCGCGCAAATTGAAAAAAGTGGCGGTAAGTTTTATGATACGGACGGTGAAGAAAAAGATTGTCTTTTGATCCTAAAGAATCATGGTGTAAATTGGATAAGGTTGAGATTGTGGAACAACCCGGTCTTCACGGCAGATCGTGTCGCCTTGGAAAACCTTGCTGAGGGAAATGATGTACAGCCTGGTGATCCTGTGGGCGGCGGGAATTGCGATCTGGAAAGCATGAAAGGTCTGGCTCAAAGGGCTAAAGCTCTGGGCATGAAAGTTTTATTGGATTTCCATTACAGCGATTTTTGGGCTGATCCCGGGCGTCAACCTACTCCGGCGGCATGGGTCGATCTCAGCCCGAGCGAAATGGAAAATGCTTTATATGAATACACCAAATCTGTTTTAAATGATTTGAAAGAGAATAATGCCGCTCCTAATATGGTAGCTATAGGTAATGAGGTAACCGGAGGAATGTGTTGGCCGACAGGTAAAATTATCAACAATGATTATACAGAGTTCATTAAATTGTTAGAAAAAGGATGTCAGGCAGTTCGTGAAGTACTTCCCACAGCAAAAATAATGATTCATCTGAACGATGGCGGAAATAATGATACCTTCCGGAAAATGTTTGATCAGCTTGAGTCTGCTTCTCTCGATTATGATGTAATCGGCCTTTCTTATTATCCTTACTGGAACGGGCCTCTGGACGGATTCATAGCAAATATGAATGATATATCCAGCCGTTATGATAAAGAGGTTGTGGCTGCCGAAATAGCATATGCCTATACTACTAATAATTACGATAATATGAGTAATATTTTTACAGCTTCTACCGTTGATATGGGAGGATATAAAGCCACGGTTCAAGGACAGGCAACAGCAATAAGAAATATTATGGATGTTGTCTCTCAGGTTTCTGATAATAAAGGGCTGGGAGTGTTCTACTGGGAACCGGATTGGATAGCCGTATCCGGTGCAGGCTGGGTTACAGGAGAAGGAAATGGATGGGAAAATCAAGCCTGGTGGGACAAGAATGGCAATCCGCTGGAATCTATCTGGACCTATAGATTGGTTTCTGAATCGGAAGACGTTTCTGAGCCCAGCTTTGTATCGGTCGTTCCGGGCATAAAAATAACCACCAACCCCGGTAATGCCCCGGCTTTGCCGTCTGAAGTCAAAGCATGGTACAGCGATGATGCATGCCATTTAGTTCCCACCGAATGGGATGAGGTTCCGCCTGAAAAGTATGCTTCAACCGGCAGCTTTTACGTGGAGGGAACTCTAACCGGAACATCTAACGTAGCTGTTACAAGCGTAACCGTTAGTCTGATGGTAAATCCGGGATTCGAATTAGGTAATTTTGACGGTTGGGATATCACAGGAACAGGAATAAAAGATGCAATTGAAACTTCCGCAGGGAATGTTCATACCGGTGCTTATGCAGGAGGTTATTGGTTGGGAAACGATTTTCAATTTACAATTTCACAGACTGTTTCGAATTTAACCCCTGGAGATTATACTGTTTCAGTGTGGTCAGAAGGCAGTGGTGGAGAGAATGAATTTTATTTATTCGCCACAAGCGGCTCAACAACAGTAAAACAAGAAATAAAAAATACAGGATGGAATATATGGAGCCAATATTCTGTTGATATTACCATTGATTCAAGCGGAATCCTTACCCTAGGCTTGTATTGTGATTCGCCTGCAACTATGTGGGGGACTTTTGATGATTTTGACCTATCAATGAAGTAAATTTCGAACTCTTTAGGTATTAAATAATGGGAGGTGATTTATAGGAATAATTGTATATTTCCTGTGATTGAAAGTTTTATAAAG
>CAZWFH010000071.1:0-7529 GCA_964632105.1 uncultured Atribacterota bacterium | reverse complement strand
GAAGTGCATTATAAGCTATCTGATAAGGATAAGCTTTGATTTCAAATTCTTCACCTTTAGCAATAGAGACGGCCTGATTTTTTAGTTCCCCTATGGCTTCCTTTCCGGTCCCCGAAACACTCTGGTAAGTGGCTACTATAACCCTTTCTATCCCCACTTCATCATAGATAGGCTTTAAAGCCATTACCATCTGGATGGTAGAACAGTTAGGATTAGCAATTAAGCCCTTGTGCCATTTTAAATCACCAGGGTTTACTTCCGGAACTATTAAGGGAACATTAGGGTCCATTCGGAAATATTTACCATTATCTATTACTATGGTCCCCTGCTGAACAGCAAGGGAAGCAAAATGCTTGCTTACTTCGTCTCCTCCGGAAAAAAGGGCAATATCGATCCCATCAAAAGAATCATCTTTTAATTCCTGGACTACGACTTTTTCTTCCTTATATTCATATTCTTTGCCAGCTGATCTGGCTGAGGCAAAAAGACTTAATTTTTCCACCGGAAATTTTCTTTGTTCTAAAACTAACCTCATCTCTTCCCCTACCGCTCCGGTAGCTCCTACCACGGCTATATTATATTTTCTCATTTTTCTTCACCTGCTTTATCTAAATTAAATTCTTTATGGACTGCTCTTACCGCATCTTTTATGTAGGAAGCGCTGATCAGACAGGATATTCTAATTCCGGAAGTACTTATCATATCTATATTTATCCCCTCTTTAGCTAAAGCACCAAACATCTTAGCAGCTATAGCCGGGTCACTGGTAATACCTGCTCCCACAATGGAAACTTTAGCTACTCCCGCTTCTGATATTACTCCTTCAGCTCCGATCTTTTCTGCTAACTGCTCAGTGATTTTGATAGTTTTATTAAAATCGCTTAGAGCAATGGTAAAGGCTATGTCATTAACCTCATTACGATGAGAACTTTGGATAATCATATCTACAATTATCTCTTCTTCGGCTAAGGCTTTAAATAATTTATAAGCTACACCGGGAACATCCGGAACCCCCTGAACTACAATTTTGCCTACATTGGTTTCCTGGGTTACTCCCCTTACGATTACTTTTTCTAACATCGGGTCTACCTCCTTTATAAGCGTACCCTCTCCTTCAACAAAAGACGATTTAACTAAAATCTTTACTTTATAATTTCTGGCAAGATCTATTGCTCTATAGTGCATCACTCTAGCCCCCAAACTGGCCATCTCAGCCATTTCATCATAGGAAATTGCCGGAATTCGACGGGCTGTGCGGACAATTCGCGGGTCAGCAGTGTAAACCCCATCGACATCGGTATAGATTTCACACCTGTCTGCCTCCAGCTGTGCGGCCAGGGCAATAGCAGTAGTATCTGACCCTCCTCTACCTAAAGTAGTGATATCGCCATTAGCGTCAATACCCTGAAAGCCGGCTACGATAACTATTTTACCTTTTTCTAAAGCTGACTTTAATTTTTTATGATTTACGGCGGTAACCTTGGCTTTGGTATGAACGGCATTGGTAACAATCCCTGCCTGCATTCCGGTAAAAGAGATAGCATCCCAGCCCAGGGAGTGAATCGCCATAGTTAGTAGGGCTATAGAGACCTGTTCACCGGTAGAAATTAGCATATCTAATTCTCGTTCATTGGGAGAGGAGGTAATTTGGTTGGCCATTTTGATTAGTTCATCGGTGGTCTTCCCCATCGCTGAAACTACTACCACCACTTTATTTCCTTCTTTTGCCTTTTCTACTATTTTCTCGGCTACCTTTTTTATCCGCTCGATATTTACTACCGAGCTTCCTCCGTATTTTTGCACTATAATTTTATTCATCAGTAAAAGATTCACTCCTTAATTAGTCGTTAGTATATAATATAGCGTACAGCGTTTAGCGTTTAGTTTTGGATTTGCAAGATGCTTGTCCTAATTAAAATGAAAATTTAAAGCAAAAAATCATAATTTAGAATTCAAAACTTTTTTGCATTTTTTTGTAGGGGTCGGATTCATCCGCCCTAAGTTTTTGGGCAACTTTTTTTAACGGGTTCGACGAATCGAACCCCTGCCTTCCAATTAACTAATCCTAAACGAGATACGATTCACGAGATACGAGATACGAATTTTGTTCCTCCCAAATCGACTTCTAATACCAGGATACGACAATTCACCTCTGCATTTAAAAAAGCATCTTTCATTATCTTACTTATTGCTTCCTCTGAACCCATTTTAGTTAAAGAAACTACCGAAGGCCCGGAGCCACTTAGGGCAACACCTGCTAAGCCCGTTTTTTTTATTTGGGAAAATATATCTCCAATCCCCGGAATAAATGGTGCTCTATAAGGCTGATGCAGTCTGTCCTCCATGGCCTCGGCCAACACATCCCAATCTGAATTTTGTAAGGCATTAACTAAAAGAGCAGACCTGCTTAAATTAAATACCGCTTCAGGTAAAGCAACTTTTTGAGGTAAAGCCTTTCTCATCTCTTCTGTGCTTAAAGTAAAATCCGGTATGGCTACCACAACTCGTAAATCACGCGGGGTTTTAATTCTGGCCCACTTTATTTCCCCCTGGCCTGTTTTATAAGCTAAGGTAAGCCCTCCGATTAGAGCAGGTACAATATTGTCCATATGCCCCTCTAAAGAAAGAGCCAACTCAAGCATCTCTTGATTAGTTAAATCAATATTATATAGTCTGGCTGCTCCCACTATTCCCCCTATTATGGCTGATGCACTACTACCTAATCCCCGGGTAATTGGAATTTGGTTAAAAACCTTTATCTTTAATCCTTTTTTAGATTTATCCTGTCCTGCCTTTTTTAAAACTAATTCGGCTGATTTCCCGATTAAGGTATTCTTTTTAGCCGAAAACTTTTCCGCTCCTTCTCCATGGTATTCAATAACCAGGCCCTGTGCTATTTCTTCTATCTCCAGATTTAAATACAGTTTTAAGGCCAAACCCAGACAATCAAAACCGGGACCCAGGTTGGCGGTAGTCGCCGGAACTTGAATTTTTATCATAAATCCTCTCCTTAAATAGTCGAAAGTGAATAGTCGTTAGTTTCGATTACAGTTTTCAGTTGTCGGTTATCATTACACAGCGAAAAGCTTAAAACGAAAAGCGAAAAACCATAATTCAAAACTCAAAACTTTTTCTCTCAATATTAAATTTTAGGCTATAGCTTTGCGTTTTGCGCTTTTCGTTTTTCGCTATATACTATACGCTAAACGCTCTACGCTCTACGCTAATTTATATTTCCACCACTCTGATGGCGCTACATATTTTTTCTACGCACTCTAAGCGGGCAACTTCCTTTAAAGCCTCCTGGACATTGCCTTCTTTAGCCTGATGGGTTAAGAAAACAATATCTGCTACTTCTCCAGATTCTCCTTTTTGTATGACCGAAAGAAAACTAACATTTTTCCGGGCGAAAACGCCGGCAATTTCTGCCAGCACCCCGGGCCTATCTTTTACCCTGATCCTTAAATAATAAGGAGAATGAGTTTGGCTGAAATCCCTAATCTTTTTCTTTTCAAAATAATTATAGCGGTTATTGTAATTATCATAATTTTTAATTATCTCTACTACGTCACTAACAATCATGCTTCCTGCAGGTAAGGCCCCGGCTCCCAGACCGGAAAAGGTTAAGTCTCCAAAATCCCCTCCCCGAACCAGAATTCCATTGTAGGCACCGCCGATATTAGCTAAAGTATGCTTTTTAGGTATTAATGCCGGATGAACCCTTATATCTAAATCCGGACCTGTATTTCGAGCCAAAGCCAGGAGTTTAATGGTATAGCCCAACTCCCGGGCATATTCTATATCTAGCTTAGAAATATTTCTTATCCCCTCATAATAGATATTATTCGGATTGATCTTCGCCCTGAAGGCAATAGCAGAAAGAATAAATATTTTGTTAAAGGCATCAAATCCATCAATATCTTTGCTGGGGTCGGCCTCGGCATACCCCTTCTCCTGTGCCTCTTTTAGGGCATTTTCATAACCCTTGCCCTCTTCACTCATCTTGGTGAGGATATAATTGGTAGTGCCGTTTAGAATTCCTATTATTTCTTTTAATTTATAGGAAGTAAGGGAATGAGAAAGTGCCCCGATTATAGGAATAGCACTGGCAACACTTGCTTCAAAAAGAAAATACACTTTGTTTTCCCGGGCTAAATCCATAATTTCATATCCTGCTTTGGTAATTACTTCTTTGTTGGCAGTAACTACGTGTTTCCCTGACTTAAGGGCTTGCATAATCAAACTTTTTGCCGGTTCAAAGCCGCCGATAGTCTCCACTACGATATCAATTTCCGGATCAGCTACTACCTCTTCGGCGGAATCAGTTAAGATTTTATAATAATTTTTATCATCAAGTGCTATTTTTTTATTCTTATCGGCTATTTTTTTTATATTTATCTTGTAAGGGAATATCCCTTGTTCGATAAACTCTTTATTTTCACATAAAATTTTAAGTACTCCCTGTCCTACGGTACCCAGTCCTAATATGCCAACATTAATCGTATTTTTCTTCATAATTATCTACCAACCTTTCTCTTTATATAAAAAAATCTTTCGCCTTATATGTTAAATATAAAGACGAAAGATTTTCGTGGTTCCACTTTATTTCCCCAAAGACAATGTGTTTTCGGGGCTCTCTTGTAAGCTATAAGGGTCTTCTCCCGAAAGATTTACTCTTTTTGTAAGATTCATCTTGAGCCTCCGGGCTAGTTTTCGGTTAAAAACTTTCAACCTACTCTTCCCATCATCGGCCTGTTATTAAATTTTTATAATTTTAGCACTCAGACTTAATTTTGTCAAAAATTCTCTGGGTCAAAATATAGTATCAAGTATATAGTATCGAGTATCGAGTATCGAGTTAAGAAAGCGAAAGAAAAGATAGAAAAATTTGTTTAGCTTAAGTCAATATTTTCACTCGATACCAGGGCAACGCTGGCCACCTTGTCTTCCGGAGCAATCTTCATTATCCTAACTCCCTGCGAGTATCTCCCGGTATGACGAATCTCTTTAACTGAGACCCGAATAACAATCCCCTGCTGGCTAATTAATACTACTTCGTCTTCTTCGCTCACTACTTTAACATCTACTACCGGGCCTCTTTCTTTAGTAATCTTGATAGACTTCAACCCTTGGCCGCCTCGGTTGCTAAACTCTCTAAATTTCTTTAAATCTGTTCTTTTGGCATATCCTTTCTCGGTGACTAACAGTAAGCATTTATCCGTATCCGGGGGGACTAAACTAATATTTACAAGAGAATCTTCAGGCTTTAAAATTATACCTTTCACCCCAAAGCTGACTCTCCCCATGGGTCTTATCGGGTCTCCCGAAAAACGGATAGACTTTCCGTTCTTGGTAGTTAAAATAACATGTTCCTTATCCTCAGCAAGCTTTACTCCGATTAATTCATCATCAGGTAAGAGACGCAGGGCAATAATCCCGATATTTCTTAAGTTAGAAAAACGGGAAAGAAAAACTTTTTTTATCTTCCCTTTTTTGGTGGCCATAAAGAGACACTCTTCGTTATTTTCTTCTTTTGATTCTGCCAATTCATCACTCTCTATAGGAATAAGAGTGGTGATGTGTTCACCTTTTTCAATGCCTAACAAATTGATTGCTGCAACCCCCCGGGAAGTTCTCCCTCCCTCAGGAATCTGATATGCTCTCCTTCTATAAACTATTCCTTTGCTGGTGAAAAATAAGATATCATGAAGGTTGGTAGTGACAAACACCTGGTCTACAAGATCTTCTAATTTAGTGGTCATGCCAATTTTGCCCTTTCCTCCCCTCCTCTGTTTTCTATAAGTGCTTAAAGGAAGGCGTTTAAGGTATCCATCCCGGGTATAAGTTATTACAATGTCCTCTAAACTAATAAAATCTTCAATCTCGTACTCTCCTTCATCTTCTACTATCTCAGTCCTTCTTTCATCACCGTATTTCTCCTTCATTTCCAACAGCTCATCTCTAATTATCAACATAAGCTTCTTTTCATTTTGTAATATGTCTTCTAAATAGGCAATGCGTTTTATTAACTCTAAATATTCCTTTAATATCTTTTCGGTCTCCAGAGAAGTAAGACGCTGCAACTTCATATCTAAAATGGCCTGAGCTTGAATATCGCTCAATCCAAATCTGCTTTTCAACTTGGCGTGCGCTGTTTTTGCATTATCTGATTTTTTAATAATCTGCACTACTTCATCAATATTAGACAGGGCAATTTTCAACCCTTCTAAAATATGGGCTCTTTCTCTGGCTTTCCTTAATTCATATCTGGTTCTTCTTTCCACCACTTCTTTACGGTGAGCCAAAAAACATTCTAACATCTCTTTTAAATTAAAAAGCTTGGGTCGGCCTTCGGAAATTGCTAAAGCATTAATCCCAAAGGAAGTTTTCATCCTGGTATGCTTATACAAATTGTTAAGCACTATATCAACATTAGCACCTCTCCTTAATTCAATAACTATCCGCATCCCTTTTCTGTCTGACTCGTCCCTTAGAGTGGTAATATCAAGAATCTTTTTATCCTGAACCAGGTGGGCAATATCCTCTATTAACTTTGCTTTATTTACTTGATAAGGGATTTCTTTGACTATTATGCGGGGATTTTTTCTGCCTCCATCCTTTCCACCATCTACTCCTTCGGTAAACACTGCGGCCTGCATTTTTATAATTCCCTTTCCGGTTTCATAGGCACTCCTTATCCCCATTTTGCCGCAAATTATGCCACCGGTGGGAAAATCAGGGCCCTTAATTGCGGTCATTAATTCCTTTATGGAAACTTGCGGGTCTTCGATTACCATTACTGCACCATCAACTACTTCTCCTAAATTATGCGGAGGGATATTGGTGGCCATTCCTACGGCAATTCCCGAAGAACCATTAAGTAAAAGTTGGGGAACTTTTGCCGGTAAAACTCTCGGCTCTTTAAGGGAATTATCATAATTGGGAGCAAAATCAACCGTTTCCTTGTCTATATTATCTAATAATTCCTGGGCAATCTTTGACATTCGAATTTCGGTATATCTTTGGGCGGCTGCGGAGTCGCCATCTATCGAACCAAAATTTCCTTGACCATCGACCAAAGGATAACGATAGGAAAAATCCTGAGCCATCCTTACAATTGTATCATATACCGCTATATCGCCATGAGGATGGTATTTACCTATTATGTCTCCTACTATTCGAGCGGATTTTTTATAAGGTTTATCGGATGTATTACTCATTTTTTCCATAGAATATAATACCCGGCGATGAACCGGTTTTAATCCATCACGGACATCAGGTAAGGCTCGCCCTACTATTACGCTCATGGCGTAACTGAGATAGGCTTCTTTTATCTCCTCTCCGACATCAGTGAGTAAATTCCTGGTTGTTTCTATAAATTCTTCTTCGAGCTCTTCTTTTTCTTCTTCTTTATTATTATCTAAATTATCTTTTTCTTCTTCTTTCATAATTCTCCAATTCATCAATTAACCAATTAGCGGTTATGTGACTAATAAAACCCTACCATTTATTAATACCAGAATTCATGC
>CAZWFH010000070.1:0-7529 GCA_964632105.1 uncultured Atribacterota bacterium | reverse complement strand
TACAAAAAAGTAGATTCTTATGCTTATCATAAACTAATTTTATTAATTCTACAAAAAATATTTTACATATAGGTAAGTCTACGCCTTTTTATCATATTTTTATAATTCTTCTCTTATTATTTTTTCTTTCTAACTGCCCCATTAAAGTTTACACTAACAAAACCTCTCTATTATTTAAAACTATTTTTGGTGGGGAAGGGGTCCTTCTTGTATCGGGGGAGCTCCCGGTTCTTATCATCTTCTGGGTATGGCGGTAGACATTCACATAAAAGAATTATTACTTTCTGATCTTCTTCTTTATGCTCAGGAAATGGGGTTTAATGGTATTGGATTTTATGAAAAGAAAAATTTTTTACATCTCGATATCAAGCCAGGTCTAAACACGTTTGGGAATGAATTACGGTTTTATTTTGCAAAAAATCAATAAGACTGTTAATACATAAGGATTTTAGCGTTTTCTTTTAAACCCTCTAATATTGCGTATATAAGGCGTATTTAAAAAAATACAATGAATCTCATACCAGACAACTTAAAATAGGCGCTTAAAACACGCTTATATTAAAGATTATTTTTCATGGTTCATGAAAATCACTTCTTTTAGTCTTTTTTACTCTAATATTCTCTCTTTTTACCATGTATTATCTTCTTTACTTGCATATTTGCCAGGGTATTTAAGAAATCCTTAAAATTGAAACTGTAAAATTATTATAGCTTGATTAAAAAGTGTATTACCCCTTCTTGTCGTCTTCTGTATAAAAGCACGCCATTTTATCTCACTCTATTAAAAAATATCCCCTGCAAAAGAATTTGTCTCAGTTAAATAAGACCATAAAAAAGGATTATAGTATAAAATTCAGCATAGGATTCTCTGAATATCTACCCGATAAACCAAAAACATTAAATGAACTGATACATATTGCCGACCAGAGGATGTATGAAGAGAAAAAGAAAAAAAAGTAATGGGTTAATGTTTATATTAGAGATGATAAATAAAGGATCAAGTCTCAATAATCGATTTTAAGGCATTTATTTTTTCTTGGTTTATGTTTATACCTTCTTTTTAACTGTAATTTTTATTCATAAAGGTGAGTTAATGGAGTGAGAGAAAAGCCTCTTTGCTGATTAGGAGAAAACTCATTTAAGCCTGGTCTTTTTCAATAATTTTCCTAATGACTATTATATTCTAGGTGGAGGATTATATCAAAATGGTGAAAACCACCATTTCATATAACGACTTGCGGATAAAAGAAGTTGCCGAAGGTAATTGGGGAAATCTTTGATTTCCCTTTTATCCGCTGTTATATGCTGTTCGGCTATCGTAGGCTTTTCTTTCATAATTTCTCAACATGCATTCTATTACGTGAAAGTGCCCAAGATACAAGAAACAAGATTCCTGGAGATATAAAGACAATCCAAGCCCATCCCTGAGGCAACGCTCTGTTAAAGAGAAAATGTACTACATAGAAAACAAGCAAACTCCCCACGGTAATAGTGCCGCCCATTCCTTCTTGCCACCATGCAACTATCATCCCAACCACGATCCCTACAGGAAAGAAGAAGAAACCTATCCATTCCTGTAACTTAAGATTGGCTGGATCAAATCCTTCTCCGATAAAAAACATCAGAATTAATCCAATGCTGACAATACTTCCGATTCGGGCAGTCCAATAGAGGATGAGTCTCACAATTTTTACAGTTTTGTTTTTAGTCATTTTTTATCTCTTTATTAGATTGATTTTTAATATTTAAAACTTTTATAGGGTCTGTCCATTTAAGCCGAATTACGTATAATTTAAAATAATCGAACTACTTCATTTACACGCGACTCGTGGTGAAGTTTCGAAAATTAACCACTAATTTTCCTTGTGGTATATCTTTATAGAGTCTTAGCTTATCATAAACTTTTTTTATTAATTCTACAAATGATAATTTTATATATAGGTAAGTCTACACCTTTTTATTATATTTTTTAACCCTAATTATAGATCATAGATATATTAAAGATATTTGACAAAGATATTTTGTATATGTTAATCTATGCTTAAAGCAATAGTAATATAGGTGTAAAAATGTGAAAAAGCCTAAAAAGTTAGTGGATTATTGCAGGGTAAGCACAGAGAATCAAAAAGAAGAGGGCACCATAGAAATCCAAGAAAAAACCTAAAAAATATGCTGATAAAAATGGTTGTGAATTGGTAAAAATATTTAAAGATAATGGGATAAGCGGAGCGAGTGAATTAGAAAATAGACCGGGATTGGCAGAATTGTTTAGTGATGCAGAAAATAACAAAGAGATTGAGGAAGTTTTAATCTTCAAGTTAGATAGATTGGCCAGGGATCTTTATATACAAGAGCATCTAATTAAAAAACAAAAGGTATTTATTTAGATTTAATTTTATTTATGAAAGGAGAAGCCGCTATGGAAAAAAAAATAGAAATCTATGAGACCATGAACACCAAAAAATTCACAATTTTGCACTCCAATGACATGCACGGCGATTTTCTGGCCGAAGTGCAGGGAGAAAAGGGCGAGTTGATCGGCGGATTGGCTTTATTATCTGGCTATATCAATAAAGTGCGGGAGGAAGAAGAAAATGTTTTGTATGTAATTTCCGGCGATATGGTCCAGGGCTCTTTGATTGATTCGGAATACAAAGGCATTTCCACTATGGAAATCATGAATTATTTAGCGCCGGATGTAGTATCGTTGGGCAATCATGAATTTGATTATGGTTTGCCGCATCTATTGTTCCTGGAAAAGATGGCTAATTTTCCCATTGTTAATGCTAATTTATACATCAAAAAGTATTACAAAAGATTGATGCGGCCCTATTTGATTATCAATAAGGCCGGTTTTGACATTCTGTTTACCGGGATTATTACAGAAAAAGTAATGGATTCCCTTAATCAGGATAACTTAATCGGCAGTTTTGTCAGTTTGGAAGAAGCCAGTGCTGAAATCGGCAAAATCACCAATGCCTATAAAAATGATGACATTGATCTGACCATTGTTTTGTCCCACATTGGCTATGAATCAGATATAGAGCTGGCTAAAATGCTCAAGCCAGAATGGGGAGTGGACCTGATTATCGGCGGTCATTCGCACACCATACTGGATAAGCCGACTAAGGTGAATAACATTTTAATTTCTCAAGCCGGAGTAGGAACCAACCAGGTCGGCCGTTTTGACATTGTGGTAGATGATGACACCAATAGCATCGTGGATTACAAATGGCAGTTGATTCCGATTAATAACAAACTGGCCAATCCTGATAAGGCGCTAATGGATTACATTGAATCATACAAGAAAAAAGTTGACCGCAAATACAATACACTGGTCTGCAAACTGGCAGAAAGGTTAACTCACCCTCAACGGGAAATTGAGACCTCTTTAGGCAATCTAATCGCTGATGCTTTTGCTAAGGTTGCTGAATGCGATATAATGTTGGTGGGCGCCGGATCTATCAGAATTAAAGAATTAGGCCCAATGGTTACTTTGGGCGATTTAAAAGCTTGTTTTCCTTATGATGATAGCTTAAGGAGGTTTTCCATTACCGGGCAACAATTAAAAAAGATATTCAGTCATATTATGCGTAAAGAGAATCGGGACGGTGAAGGTGAATGTTATCAGGTTAGTACTGGTATTGAAGCGGTTTACAACGACTTAACCAAAAAATTAGAATCCCTTAAATTTAAAGGGGAACCGGTTGACGATAATCAGCAATATAAAATCTGTCTACAAGGTTATCATTTTAGCAGCTGTGCTAATTATCTAAATATCACCCAAAAAGAACTACTAGCTTCCGGTCAAGGCAAGGTGGTTTCTACTTCGGCTCAAGGGGTGTTGGAAGAATATTTAAGGAATCATCAGAATATCAGCCGTAAAGTGAAGGGAAGGTTGGTTTATAAATAAGATGAAAACGTTTTAATGCTTGCTTATATTTTAATAGATAGGAGGAGAGAAAATGCCTTTAGAAATTAGCGGATTAAAATTATATAATGTGGATGAAGTTGCAGAGATGTTGAAAAGTACCAAGCCTACTATAAGAGCTTACTTTAAAGAAGGTAAAATTAAAGGACAAAAAATTACCGGAAAATGGTATATCACAGAAGATAATCTTAAAAAGTATCTGAGTGGAGACTACCCGGTCTCGGCTAAATAGTTTACTTAATTTTATAGGATGTTTAACAATCCTTTTATTCATTATAACTAATTAAGAAACATCGTGTTTGGAATTAAAAAAAATGTTTGTTATCGTTTATTTATAAAGATTTACCGGAATATGCGATATTAACAATAACAACAATAGAGAAATGTTGTTGTTATTTAAAATAATTAAAGAGGGAAGAAATGCAAGAATCCGAAGAGATCACTATAAAAAATAATAACGAAATTGATTTACCAAAGATAATAAATTCCAAAGTAAATTTATTAGTATTTCCATTTTTTTCTCTTTGCACAAAAGGTCTTAAAAATAAAACTATAACCATTTATCAGGAGATAATTAAAAATGAGTATAATGATAAAAACTAAAATAGTATGTACCATTGGACCAGCGAGTAATTCTTATGAAAAAATAGAGAAGCTGATTCAAGAGGGTATGGATGTTGCCCGTTTGAATTTTTCTCACGGAAGACATGAAGAACACCGTCAAGTTATTGAAAATATTCGTCAGGCTTCTTTGAAGACAAATAAATCTGTGGCCATCCTTCAAGATTTAGGGGGGCCAAAGATAAGAATTGGAAAGATTGAAAAAGAGCCCATTTTCTTAAAAGAAAGTTCCTCTTTTATTCTTACTAACCGCGAGGTTCCCGGGGACGAACAGGGAGTATCTATTACCTTTCCTTCTTTACCCCAGAAGGTGAAGAAAGGTGACCGTATCTTTTTAGCTGATGGAACTTTAGAGCTTAAAGTGAAAGAGCTTACCCCTACTGATATTGTCTGTCGGATAGTGAGGGGTGGGAAACTAAGCTCTCATAAAGGGGTAAATATCCCGAACATATCTATGGATATTCCATCTTTAACTGAAAAAGATTATCAGGATATTCTCTTTGGAATAAAAAATAAAGTTGATTTTATTGGTCTTTCTTTTATCAGGAATGCAGAGGATGTCTTAAGGGCAAGAAAAATTTTAAAGGAAAATGAGGCAGAAGATATTTCCTTAATTGCCAAGATTGAAAAGAAAGAAGCGGTAGATAATTTGAAAGAAATAATCGAAGCCTCTGATGGAATAATGATAGCTCGGGGTGATCTGGGAGTAGAAATACCCTTAGAAAATGTGCCTTTGGTTCAGAAGGATATTATTAAAAGATGTAATTTTGTGGGGAAGCCGGTAATTACCGCAACCCAGATGTTAATGTCGATGGTGAGCAGTCCTCGCCCTACACGTGCAGAGGTTACCGATGTAGCCAATGCCATTCTGGATGGGACTGATGCTATTATGTTGTCTGAGGAGACTGCAATAGGCAATTATCCCGTAGAGGCAGTGGAAACAATGAATAGGATAGCCTTAAGAGTTGAAAAGGCCATAGATTATAAAAAAATATTGAATGAGAGGTCGCTTTCGGTTAAACCCACCAATCCGGATGCGATAAGTCACGCCACCTGTCAGGTAGCCATGGATTTAAAAGCAAAGGTCATCGTCTCCTTTACTCTTTCCGGGAGTACAGCCCGTATGGTATCCCGATATCGTCCCTCTGTTCCAATTATCGCAGCCAGTACCCAGGATTCCACAGTTAGAAAACTTGCTCTTAGTTGGGGAGTTTATCCTTTTAAATCTGATGAATTGGAAAATACCGATGATATGATTGAAAAATCAAAGAAAATTGCCTTAAAAACCGGATTAGCCAACCCAGGAGATAAGATTGTAATTACTGCGGGAATTCCTTTTAAAGTTCCCGGCACCACTAATTTACTAAAAGTAGAAACATTATGATTAATACAGGGGACGGTTGTTAATGCTCAGCAACTAATTAAAATTAGGAACCTACCGTCTATGACATGGGTAGGGGTCGGATTTATCCGACCCGATTCCTTAGAGGTTTGCTGAATCGAACCACTATAACGGAATGACCCCGGTGAAGCAAGACTTCACAAGACAGGCAAAAATAATTGTTTTCTTTAAAAGCCGCTGCCTTAGGTGGCGGTAATTTAATAAATTTAATTTAATAGGAGGAAATAGTAGTGAAAGGTAAAATTAAAATTGGAATTATTATCTGTGACCGTTACCATACCTGTGCGGGAGGTAAATGCCTTAAGGCTCTCCGTAATAGGGAAGGCGCATTTAGTATTTATAGCAAGGACGATGAACTGCAATTAGTTGGATATACTACTTGTGATGGCTGCCCTGGTGGAAATATTGAATACGCTCCCGAGGAAATGATTAAGAACGGTGCACAGGTTATTCACCTGGCTACCGGGTTGGTTGTCGGATATCCTCCCTGTTCCTATATAACCTATTTTAGTGATTTTATTAAGGCAAGATACGGAGTAAAAGTAGTTATTGGGACACATCCAATTCCTCAGAAATATTATGATATACATAAGATGTTAGGGACATGGGATTCTCCAAAATGGGAAGAAATTATTCAACCGACATTAGCAGATGAAAAAACTCGTTTATCTTATAATTAATAGGCGATAGGTAAATATTAAAAAATTTGTAAACTAAAGAATAAAATCTTTTAAACTTAACATAACCAACAAATTCAAAATTATAATAAAACTATTTATGATATACTGTGTTGTGTATACCCTGCTTCTAAATATTTTTTAGCTTTTTTGGGAATAGCCCTATTATAAAATAAAAATAGAAAGGAGTGAAAGAAAATGGAAAAGACGGGATACATTATTTTGATTATAGTCACTATAGCCTGGATTATCGCCTGGATAGTCGGTATATTCGAGAACGTTTGGCTGGGCATAATCGGCTTAGTAACTATAATCGGCTTGGGGCTCTTATTTATTAAAGCTTTAACAGACAGATTAGCGAGTAAAAAGGATGATAAATATTCAAGGGATGTCAAGAAATAAGGAGGTAAAAAATGTTATTAACTACTCAGGATAATTTTTCTAAATACGAAATTGTAGAAACTTTAGGAATTGTGCGAGGTAATACTGTTCGGGCACGTCATGTCGGGAAAGATATATTAGCTAGTTTCCGTAATATAGTAGGGGGAGAGATCGAAGAATATACTAAATTACTGGCAGAATCTCGGGAGCAGTCTATAGACCGGATGATTTCAGTAGCCAAAGATATGGGCGCAGATGGGATAGTATGTATTCGTTTTACTACCTCATCAATTATGCAAGCAGCAGCAGAGATGTTTGTATATGGGACCGCGGTTAAACTAAAGAAAAAGAAATAGGAGGATGTGATATCACTACATCCCCCTATACTAATTTTTTTTAAATATTTATTTTATTTTCGAGCAAATAGGAAGTTGCTGTAAAGAATATAGCGATTAGAATTACGTTTAAAAATACAGCTGTATAACCTCCGGAGAGTAAATCAATATTTGATCTACTT
>CAZWFH010000069.1:0-7586 GCA_964632105.1 uncultured Atribacterota bacterium | reverse complement strand
GAGAAATTGAAAAATATGATTTATCCGAGTCAGTGGTGAGGGTATTTTATACTATGCCTGCAGAGAGGGAAGATTTACTGGATTTTAAAAGGATAAACTTTGCTTTAGAAAAAGCCTTTTTAGTAACAGCTATTGCCAAAAAATCTAAACCGGTGGAACGGCCTAAAAGAGCCGAGATTTCGGAAGATTTAGGGTTGTTAGAAGCTATGGATAAATATATTCAGAATAGTCCTGATTTGGTTCCTTTGTCTGAGGAATTGAAAACTTATGCACAAAAATTGGAACAAGAATTAGAAGAAAATACATAAAGAAGAAAGGATTAAAAATTGATACCGGTAAAGTTAGCTCTGAAAAATTTTTTAAGTTATGGTGAAGATGTCCCCGCTCTCGATTTTACCCAATTTCATATCGCCTGTCTTTCGGGGAATAATGGTCAGGGAAAATCTGCCCTTTTGGATGCTTTAACCTGGGCAGTATGGGGAGAAGGAAGAAAAGCCAGCCAGGAGAAGAAGGCCGATAACAGTCTTTTGCGGATAGGCCAGAAAGATATGCAGGTGGAATTTGTATTCGATTTAGAAGGGGATAGATACCGCATTATTAGAACTTTTTCTCTGGTTAAAAAAAGTTCCCGCTCAGGTTTAGAATTTCAGGTTTTTAATCAAGAAAATAATGAATATATTTCTCTCACCTGTCCTTCTATTCGAAAAACCCAGGAAAAAATTACTAAAACCCTGAGGATAGATTATCAGACCTTTATCAATTCCGCTTTCATCCTTCAGGGTCGGATAGATGAATTTAGCCGAAAGAGTGCCCGGGAAAGAAAGGAAATTTTATCCGAGATTTTAGGTCTTTCTCGTTATGATGAACTGGCTAATCTGGCCAAGTCTCATTTTAGGGAAATTAATAATATTATTATGACTAAAGAAAGCAGATTGGAATATATCTATCAGGAAACGGCCAACCTTGATTTTTATAAAGAGAAGATAAAAGAATTGTCCGAAAGTTACAAAGATATTTCCCGGAAGATAAAGACAGAAGAAGTAAAAGTAGGCAAATTAAAAGAGGATATAAATATCTTAAAACATAAAAGTGAACAATGCGCCGAATTGGAAGGCCGGATAGAGCAGCATAGACAAGAGATGGTGCGAGGGCAAAAACAGATTGAATTAAGAAAGAAAGAAATTATCGATTGTGAGAAAATAATTTCTCAAAAAGAGAAAGTTTTAAATGATTTTAACAATTATCAGAAATTTAATGCTGAAAATAATGAATTTAGCCGAAAGCTCCAAAGAATCAGGAAAATAGAAGAAGAAAAAGTTCTTACCGAGAGAAAGATAGAAATTGAGCGAGCAGATTTAGAAGTAGAAGTTAGGAATAAAAAGGACAGATATAAAGATTTAAAGGTCAAGGTCGAGCAGGGGGCAAAAAATAGGGTTAGGCTTTTAGAATTAGAAAAAAAGATGAAAGAGATAAAGTTATTCGAAGAGCAGAGTGAAGAAATTCGCAAAGAAGGCAGCGAACTCAACATAGAAATAAACAGCATTAAAACTCAAATAGAAAGATTAGAAAAAGACAATAAAGATGATCAAGAAAAACTGCGCCTGTTAAGAGAGAATCCGGAGGGAGAATGCCCTTTATGTGAAACAAAACTAAACGCAGAGAGAAAGAGGAAGATTGAAGATAATATATATAAAGAAATTAGTTTAAATCTTAAAAGGATAGAGAAATTAAGAAAAGAGGCGGAGGAGTCGAGTAAACACAAAGATAAATTGGCAGAAAAGTGGAGAGAGACTAACCAAAGATTAAAAGACAAAGATATCTGGCAGCAGAAGTTAAGCAAAGCATATCTTGAGCGGGAAGAATCTACACAAGCAGCGAAACTGATGGTTGGCTTGCAGGAGGAGATTAATAAATTAGAAAAAACTATCCGGGAGAAGGATTACGCTCAAGAAGAACAGAAAAGATTAGAAGAATTTGAAGCGCAGATAAAAAAAATTGGTTACGATGAAGCAAGACACCGTCAGTTAAGCCGTAAGATTGAAGAATTGAGTGGTGCCCCTCTGGAAAAAGTAAAATTAGAAGAGGCAGAGAAGAAGATTAATTCTTTAAGAGATGGACTATCTGAATTAAAACAAAATTATCAACAGAAAGGATTAAATTTAAAAGATTTGGAGAAGAAGAAAGAGAAAATAAAAATAGAATTAAAAGAACTTCCATTTGTGAAAGAAAAATTAGGTCAAGAGGAACAGGTATTAAATTCTGAGCAAGTTCTTAAAGATAAAATTTTAGAAGAAAGAGGAGGATATCAGAGCAAATTTGAACAGTGTCTTAAATTAGAAAAAGAGAAGAAAGAGATAGGTAAAGAATTAGAAAAAAGCAAAAAAGAGCAGAATATTTATGAGAGATTGATTGTAGCTTTTGGGAAGAATGGTATTCAAGCTCTGATTATCGAAAATGTTTTGCCGGAAATAGAAGAAGAAGCCAATGACCTTTTAGCTAAGTTGACCAATAATAGTACCCAAATTTCTATCGAGTCTCTCCGAGATTTGAAGAGTGGAGGGATAAAAGAGACTTTAGATATCAAGATAAGTGATGAATTAGGAATTCGGGACTATGAGCTGTATAGCGGAGGAGAAGCCTTTAGAATTGATTTTTCTTTAAGGATTGCCCTATCCAAGTTACTGACCAGGAGGGCAGGGACTAAATTAAGGACTCTGGTAATGGATGAGGGATTTGGTACTCAGGATGAAGAAGGGATAGATAACCTAGTACAGGCCATCCAATCTATAAGTGAAGATTTTGATAAAATATTAGTCATCACTCATTTGGAATCATTAAAGGACGCCTTCCCGGTAAGAATCGAGGTAACCAAGCTTCCTGAGATCGGCTCCCGATTCGAGATTGTAAAAAATTAAGGTAGTTATTCAGTGTATGGCCGTTATTATGACTCTCTTTAAAGATTTTTTGAAAATTATCTCGAATATGGTTATAATAAAAAATAAAAAAATCAAAGGAATATAATATGAACGTTAAGTATGAATTATTTGGAACAACTCCAGAAGGGGAAAAAGTCGGAAAATTCATTTTAAATAACTCCAAAGGGGTTACGGCCACGATAATGAGCCTGGGCAGTACCGTTATCTCCCTTAAAATGCCTGACCGAGAAGGAGAAATTAAAGAAGTAACTCTCGGTTTTGATAATCTTCAACAATATTTGGTTAGTCATTTTTATTTTGGTGCCGTAATCGGTCGTTTTGCTAATCGTATTGCCAAAGGAGTTTTTCAGTTGGATGGTGTTAGATATTATCTTGCTCGTAATGAGAATGGTCTGAATCACCTGCATGGCGGGAACAAGGGATTTGATAAGGTTGTCTGGCAAGCTGAGAGTTTCAAAGACAATACTTTAACCGGGGTGGCCTTCTCTTATCTCAGTTCAGATGGAGAGGAAGGATACCCTGGAAATCTAAGAGTGACAGTAACCTACAGTCTGAATGAAGATAATGAGTTTAAAATTGAATATAATGCTCAAACAGATAAACCTACTATTGTGAATCTAACTAACCATACTTACTGGAATCTGGCTGGTGCAGGTTCTGGAACAGTGATGAATCATCAGTTGACTCTTATAGGTAAAAAATACCTCCCGGTTAATAATAATCTAATTCCCACCGGAGAAATTAAGACTGTTTACGGTACTCCTATGGATTTCACCAAGCCAAAATTAATTGGAAAAGATATTCATGATACTGCAGGCGGTTATGACCATTGCTTTGTTATCGAGTCCTCAAATCAAGAGCTCAGCTTGGCGGCAAAGCTTTATGAACCGGAAAGCGGTCGCACTATGGAAATTTTAACCACCACACCAGGTATCCAATTTTATTCTGGGAACTTTCTTGACAATATTAGAGGTGCAGATGGAGCGCTATTTCAGAAACACAGTGGCCTCTGCTTGGAAACTGGATTTTTCCCTAATTCAGTTAATGAACCTGAGTTTTCGTCTCCCATCCTATATCCAGATAGAACATACCACCAGGTTACGATACACCGCTTTTCTACCGATTAAGTTGGGACTTTTTGTACCTTCCGAATATCTCCTCCTAAAAATAAGTTGACAAATACGATCAGTGAAATATATAATAGTTGTACGGTTATCCGTATAAGTTTATAATGTTGTATATTAAACTATAAAAGAAAATCTTCAAAGTTTGGGAGGATTGGGAAATACTTTTGATCCTGAATGGCCTAAGGTTGAAGTAGAGTATAATGGAGAAAAGATAAGCAGGCCGGGTATTTTAGTTGAGGGATAAAAGAATAAGTAGGGGGATACTAACCCTTACTAATAAAGGAGGTGAAAAAGGAATAACGATTTTTTCTAGCACTTTGTATTCAGGTTGCTATAGTGAGGTTATTGCTAAAAAATTATTAGGAAATATTAAAAAGGAGAAAAAATTATGTTAAAGAAAATCAATCTTTTACTTTTGTTAGTATTGACTTGCGTTGCTCTTCTGGTATTACCGGTAGTAGCTCAGGCAAGTGAAAGTCCTATTGTAATTTACTTTTTCCCAGGTGGTGCTCCCGGAGGAACCTTTGCTACAGTTGTTTATAATGGTGCTAAAGAAGCAGCAGAAATATTAGGTGATCGGGTTGAAGTAAGATATCTATGGTCAGATTGGAGTCAGCAGAAAATGGTTGATCAATTTCAGCAAGCTGTTGCGGCTAATCCTGATGGTATAGCCATTATGGGACATCCTGGAGATGAAGCATATAGGCCTTTTGTTGAAGAAGCTGAGAAACAGGGGATTATCGTTTGCAGTCAAAATACGACATTACCTGAACTTGAAAAAGCTTATGCGGCCAATGGATTTGGTTATGTAGGCCAGGGACTTTATGAATCAGGTTATACTCTCGGTGAAGCTGCAGTTAAAGGTGCAGGATTAAAAACAGGGGATAGAGCCCTTGTTTGGGGTCTTTTGTCACAACCAACCAGAGGATTAAGAACAAAAGGGGCTATAGATGCTTTTGAAAAAGTAGGTGTAAAAGTAGATTATGTGGAAATTTCAGCCGAAGTAGACAAGGATGCTTCAAACGGTATTTCTGTTATAGTAGGTTATTTACAGGCAAATCCTGATTGTAAAGTTGTTGTAACCGATCATGGTAACTTAACTTCTACACAACAAACTTATTTTGAAGCAGCAGGTTTAGGTCCAGATGATATTTTCGGAGCTGGTTTTGATTTATCACCTGCCACCGTAAAAAGCATTAAAAGTGGTTATACTGATCTTGTATTAGACCAGCAGCCGTTCTTGCAAGGGTTTCTACCGATTATGCAAATTTATTTAACCAAGATGTATGGTTTCTCTGGATTGCATATTGATACAGGTGGTGGTTTAATTAGCAAGGATAATATAGATTTGATAGCCCCCTTAGCTGAAAAAGGAATAAGATAAATAATAATTACGATACTAATTTTATGTCATCCTGCAGGAAAGATTTTTAAAAAATTCTTCCTGCAGGATTATTTTAGGTCACACTATTAATTACTATAAAAAGGAGAGGGTTATATATGGACAAATTGGTAGAGATGAAAAATATATATAAGTCCTATGATGGGGTTGTAGCTTTGAAGGGCATAGATTTTGAAGTGGGATTTAATGAAGTAGTAGGGATTTTAGGTGATAATGGCGCAGGAAAGTCGACTTTGATTAAAATTATTTCTGGAGTGCATTCTTTTGATGATGGAGAAATGTATGTTAGAGGTGTAAAAATTGATCCTAAAAAATATTCTGTAAAAATGGCTCATAATCTGGGCGTAGAAACCGTATATCAAGAAAAAGCTCTTGCAGATAAGCAAACTTTATGGAGAAACGTTTTTGTTGGCAGGCAAATTACTAATAAACTGGGTTTTCTTAATATAAAAAAAGAAAAAGAAGAAACAAATAAAATTATGCATGATTTAATGAAATTTAGAGGAATAGGTGTAAGTGCTGATTCGGTCATTAAAACCTTATCTGGTGGGGAAAGGCAAGGGGTTGCCATATCTAGAGCCATGTATTTTGAAGCAGACCTGGTTATTTTAGATGAACCGACTATGGCTTTATCATTACAAGAAGTAAAAAAAGTCTTGAAGTTTATCCAAAATATTAAGGATAAAGGAAAGTCTTGCATTTATATTTCCCACAATATTGCAAATGTTTATCCGGTTTCTGATCGTTTTGTAGCCATTGACCGAGGCAATATAGTGGGTGCTTATAATCGTAAAGATTTATCTTTAGAGGAACTTAGTGAGGAATTGATTAGATATACTAAGTCAAGCACACAGATTAATCAAGGTGAGAGGGTATTATAATATGGATAATTTAGAAACAAATTCCAAAGTAAAAAAATCTACTAGATACAAATCTCAAATTGCATTGTTAATTATGGCGGTCAGTATTTTTGGATTATTTATGATTACCAGCCCTGAAGTTTTCCTTAAAGGAAGAATTTATCAATCGTTTTTATCTACAGTTCCTATTATGGGAGTAATGGCTCTCGGTTTAACTTTTGTACTTGCTATGGGTGAAATAGATCTTTCTTTTCCCTCAGTGATGGCTTTATCAGGCTTTATTTTTGCCATTACATTTAAGGCTACCAACAGCGTTATATTGGCCATAATATGTAGCCTTTTATCCGGTGTGGTAGTGGGGTTTATAAACGGAACATTAGTTACATCAATAGGTATTCCATCCATTGTAGCCACCTTGGGTATGCAATTTTTAATCAGGGGCTTCAGTAATATTATATCGAATGGTTTAGCCAGAACGATAGCATTAGATAAAACTATTTCCTATAAAATATTCGCAGAAAAGTTATGGGTAATTCCTGTGCAGTCAATTTGGTTTGTAGGAATAGCAATTTTTTTCTATTTCTTGCTTTTGAGACATAGGTTTGGTGAGCATGTATTATTTTTAGGCGATAATCAGGAAGCTGCGGGAATGATGGGGGTTAATGTAAAGAGAACAAAAATAATGGTTTTTATATTGATGGGAGTCATAGCTTCCTTTGCCGGAATACTGAGTTGTTACCGGATGAGAACCTGGTGGCCAACCATGGGAGAAGGATATTTGATGATGGTAATGGCTGCTACTTTTATAGGCGGCACTTCTATGTTCGGTGGAGAAGCCAGCATCGAGGGTACTTTTATTGGTGCTTTTATTATTGGTTCTTTAGAAGCAGGTATTGTTGCTGCAGGGCTTTCTGGCTTTTGGACACAATTTATTTGCGGGGTATTAATCATTGTCTCGGTCATCATTCATACCCTGGCAAAGAGAAGAAAACAAGGTTATAAGCACCAGGTATAGGTAAAGTAATATTATGAAGCAAAAAAGGTTATATGAATTTAAACTACCTAAATAACCAGAATTTTTTCAGGTTCAGCTTAAAATATCCGGACGGTTAGAGATTTGTGCTAAAGGGCATCATAGGATTATCAATATTTTAAGGGAGGATTTAAATGATTAACATTCCTGAAGTAAAACTTGGGATAGTTGCTGTAAGTCGTGATTGTTTTCCTATTGAACTTAGTAAAAATAGGAGAGAAGCTGTTA
>CAZWFH010000068.1:0-7680 GCA_964632105.1 uncultured Atribacterota bacterium | reverse complement strand
GAATGCATGGTGTGTTAAGACTTAAAGTGTCTAACCTGAGGGGTTCACTCCAATCAATATCTAAAGCCTGCTGGTGATGTTCGAAGGCTTCCTCTAGTTTGCCCTGATACTGATAGACAATGCCCATATTGCCAAGATCATTGGCTTCCCCTTTTTTGTTACCAATCTCCCGGTGAATCTTTAAAGCCAGCTGTTGATGCTTGAAGGCTTTCTTTAGTTTTCCCTGGGTCTTGTAGACGATGCCCATATTGCCAAGATCATCGGCTTCCCCTTGTTTGTTACCAATCTCCCGGTGAATCTTTAAAGCCTGCTGGTGATGCTTGAAGGCTTTCTTTAGTTTGCCCTGGGTCTTGTAGACATTACCTATATTGTTAAGATCATTGGCTTCCCCTTGTTTGTTACCAATCTCCCGGTGAATCTTTAAAGCCTGCTGGTGATGCTTGAAGGCTTTCTTTAGTTTGCCCTGATACTGATAGACAATGCCCATGTTGCCTAAAGATGCAGACCGAGCAAAGATTGTTTCAAATGGATAAATATTTCTTAGATCTTCCTTTTCAGATAGCTTTAAAAGGTCATTATAATAACTTTTTGCTTTTTCAAAATCACATAATGATAAATAACAGCTACCAGCAATACCTGAAAAGATCATCCTATCTTTAAGAGACATTCGTAACAAGCAAGTATCCTCGATTATTTTAACTGCATCTTTATGTTTGTATTTATTCATAAGTTGAGGAATTTTCGCTAAAGCTTTTACTACTTTTTCGTTATCCGAATATGGTACTCCATCAATTTCCCAGTCTACTCCTGTTTTAGTTGATAATTTTTTATAATTAGTACGTGTTTGGGTTATGCTTATCTTTATGTGTTCTAAAAGTTCAGGAGGAACTTGCTTTAAAGAGCCAGCAGAAAGATAATTTGTATCTTCTATTTCTATATCACGATAAAGTCTTGCTCTATAATTTTCAAAGATATCGTAAACTTCTAAAAACTGTTCTCTTAGAGATTTTTCTCTTTTGTTTTGAAAAATCTTTACTATGTTGTTATTTTTATATTCTTCCGGAAACCTGAAAAACAATTTAATATGGCCTTGCTCAATTGAGATACTCTGAACATAATGATGGGACCACCAATAGAATTTACTTTCAGTTGGGATATTAATTATATTTAATACCTCCATATCTACCCTTCGATAATCTGCATCCAGTTCATCACCTAACCTAAGGAGGGCACCTAAAAGGTGTAATCTTAATGGATCGCCTGCTATACTTGTATCCTTTAGGTATTTAAGATCTAACTTACGGTGATATTTACATAAAAGAGCAATAAAATCAGTATATTCTTTACAATTATCTAATCCTAATGATTTCTCAACATTACCTTTAATACTATCTTTTACCGCCTTATAACTGGACAAATGGTGGTTTTTTCTTATCTTCTCTAATTCTTCAAAACTATATTCTGGCTTAATAGGAATACCTGCATATTTAGGCAATTGATTGCCTATGTCGTGGAGAAATATTGCTGCAAGTAATACAAAGCGCTCTTGTTGGTTTAATAGGGTGGGGAATTCTTCTAAAAGTTTACCTAAGTATTGGGAAATTCTTTCGGAATGGTCAATTCCGTGTTTGGTATAATGTGGGATTAAGGTAACGCTGTTCCATATTTTAATCTTTACACTATCAATAATAGTATTAATACATTTTTTAAAGTGATTATCTGTTAATAATATACTTTTAGGAAGTTCATCGATTTCCATTTATGTCCTCCTTTTATTACTTTAAATTAACTATAAATAAGTATGTAAATTAAATATTATAACTAATATTTAAAAATTCAGCTTAAATTATAACTAATACTATACTTTCAATACAACATATATTTATAAATATCCTTCTTTTTTACAATAATTTTTTAATTAAAAAAGGTAATTAGTACAAATTATAACTAATCAATGTGCTCCTTTGAGTATAAATACAAATACTACTATTACATTTACCTTCCCCCTGTTCTTCTTGAAAAGGTATAAACGAAAAGTGCCATCATAAAAGCACCGATAAACGCTTCTGAACCTGCCAAAATTCTTCCCCATCCTTCAAGAGGTCTAAAATCACCATACCCTAAGGTGGTAAAAGTGATTGTACTGAAATAAAGACTATCCGGAAAGTTTCTTATGGTACTACTATGCAATAATCCTTTAGATGTTAACTCAACAATATTTCCAGAACTTCGATTGATAGCAGTACCTTTTAACTCGATTATTTCAGGATTAGCAATGCCGATTAAACTAAAAGATAATGCAAATAAAAGAATGATAAATATTGCAGAAAATATTACATTTTTTGGCTTCTCTCCATACCCATAAACAATATTTAAAAAACATGAAGATAACCATTTTCTAAATTCCTTTCCCTTTACCCAATTAAAAAATGAAATAAATTTTGATCTTTTTCCTTTGGATACTTTCTTCTTACTCTTTTCTTCTTTGCTTTCTATGCTTTTTGTAAAAGAATCAAAAGAATAAGATTTCCTTTCCATATCCTTTTCTTTTTTAAATGCCCAGCTTTCATCTTCGTATCTACCAATACTATGGAAGTTATTTTTTAAGAGTAAATAAATTTCTTTTGCCTCAGAATAATTTTTCTCTCGTTCCTGCAAGATTCGATTAAATATTTCTTTTTTTTCAATTTTTGTATTTCTTAGCATAACATTATTTAAATTAAGCATCACATTTTCGCCTAAATCAAGTTCTAAGAAAATATTTTCTAAAAAAGAACCATCGAGTAATAGTTTATTTCCATTAATAACTTTTAAAAGAAGTCTACTTCCTGTTGGAAAACTTGCCCCGCTAAAGACAACATTGCTTTTAAAGATTGCGCCACCAAAAACTGGATCATCTTTAAATACTGCACTTTGAAAATTAGCCAGACCTTTAAAAACTGTTATATATTCTTTTTTTTCAGATTCAATACTTGTGATATAAAATTTTGGTCCCTTTTCAAATACTACTGCATTAAAAAGTGCATCTCTTTTAAAAGTTATACCCATAGTAAATACGATATCGCCTTCAAAAGTTGATCCTCTATAATCAGCTTCAGTGTAAAAGATTATTGCAGAAAAACAAGAATAGCCTTTAAAATTTGCTTCATCAAATTTAGCATCTCCTTTAAATTTAATAGCAAAAAATTTTGCTTCTTCCATAAAAGTTGCGAAACTAAACTTAACCTTTTCTACAAAAGTTGAGCCATGAAAATTAACATCTTTAAAAAATACTGCCCAACCAAAAGAAGTATCTCCTTCAAAGACTATATCAAAAAAATCAACTTTGCCTTTAAAGATTGCCCCAGTAAAATCTGCATTTTTAAAAGTAGATATTTTGAAATCTTCTCTAAAATTAATATCACCTATAAAGATAAATTGTTTAAAATCAGGTTGTGCTTTTTCTGATCTTTTTATTTCTTCGATATATTTTTTAAATGATTTTTTAAATTCCTTTTCCTCTTTTTCGTCTGGTTTTGCGTGGAAAATACAATATTTTGATTCTTTATGAGTTGGTCTTCCACAACCTTTAATTAGACAAACATTCGATTTAACTTTTTCTTTATTCAAATTTGTATATTACTCCTTTCTTTAGAAAAAGTAATTTGTAGTATTTGTTAATATTCTGTTAGTAGTTTTCTACCTGCTCCTTTGGTTAATTGGGGTTATTATTTAGATTAATTTATTTCTTTATTTGTGCCTTTCCTATAGTTTATTTAATTTTGATTAGACTAAGGTATCCATGCTTCTTTAAAAATTGCTTTCCAATCGTATCTGTTTTGACTTACTGGCAATATAGATTTTAAAGACCCTGCACGAAATAAAAGATAATATTTCTTTATAAGCATTTCCAAAAAATCTATACATTTATCGAGGTCTGTAAATGTAGGAATACTGCTTATCGCTCTTTTATCAAGATGTGCAATTCTTCGGTCCGCATATTTTTCACACATCTTAGCTTTTGATTTAAGTTTTTCTAAATCTAATTTAATTAATTCGGGATCAATATGATCTCCTGTTTTGCCTGCAAATTGATTAAAATCTCTACTTCTATATTTCTCTACTGTAGTCCCCATAAGTTTAGCAATTTCCTCAACACTAGTCCCTTTATAATGGGCGAAATATCTAGTTCTTGAAAGGATTTTAGGAGTATCACAAATTTCCTTCTGGAGTCTTGCAAATGATATACTATTTTCATCAATTTTTACTTGTCTTCGAATCCCCATCAATGCTGATGCAACATATATATGCACTAAAAATTCATAAAATGAACTAGGTTTTTGTATCTTTGGATTATTCTTTATTATATTTTGAACTTCCCAGAAAATATTTCTATTAATCGACAGATCTGTAATTTCTGAACGAATCACATCAATCCACTTATTCCATTTATTAAATCTATCATCCATCATTTAAAAATCCTCACTAATATTTTTTCTATATATGATCTTGCGACAAAAGAAAATAATTCCCATAACTAGAAGGGTAAAAGGTAAATCATTCAAAAAATGAATATTCGTGTTAGTAGACGTGCATTTTTATATTTTTCTTTTACTATTTATTTTTAATTCTGTTCTTATTTTAAGCTTACTAGGAAATCAATTATTAGGAAAGAACGAATTAAATAACCATTTCTGCCATAATTTGTGCTCTCACCGTGCATGATTTTGTGTCTATTAAAATTGAAAGGTGTTTTTAGTGGTTCCCCTTTTTGTGAGTGTTGAAAAAGAATGTTTAAGAAAGTTCTATTAGCAAGCTCATTAAGCTCTGGACTAATGGGTTTTGAGCTATTTTCCTTAAATTGTGAATTTCTTTCAGCGTACGTGCGATACGAAATATTTTTTGAGTCTAAATAATCAGTTAAAAATCCGTCAATTTGGGCTATCAATGTAGGTAAAACTATATTTGCTACGTTAGTTTTAATATCTGCTGTTTTGAGCATTTTTATACAATCGTGAATGATTTTGGTTCGTTTCTTGAAAAGAGGGTTTTTCTTCCAATTTTTCCTAATCGCTTCCAAATTCTGCCAATTATTTTGTGAAAAATAATCAACAAATAACTTATTCATAGCACTGTCTTGTCTGCCTTTCCTCTGCCCTAACTGCACTACTTTAAAAATGAAATCAATTGGCATGTTCGGAGAAATAAACCATTTGTACTTTTGCAACACTAATACAGCTTTTGACTCGGCGATCTGGTATCTATTTTGAAATTCGAGCCAGTTTTTATCTATACCTTCAAATACCGATTTATTTAGTTCCACCCATTTTTGCCAAATTTCAATCTGTGGTTTTATGGATTCAGTAAGAATACGAGCAGTTGCACTGAATTGCTCAATAATCGGCTTTAACGATACAGTCATTTTTAATTGTACTTCCTGGGCTTGCTTAGCCACAAAAGAAAATTGACGCATTGTGTCTTGAATATATGAGCTTGAAAATAGTGCCGATTGAACAACCGAAGCATAATTATTATTGAAAGATGCTAGCATTTCATGAGTAGATTTAATAATTGGCTCAAAAGTATTTCCAAGCTTCTCAATGAATTTTTCGTTTTGAGTTTTAATGGCTTTTCGAAAATCTTGAAAAAAATCGCCAGTATCTTGAAAATGCTTAAAAAAATAATCTTCCTTTTTAATAAAATCCTTGCCGAGTTTTACAATTTCTTTATCTGGTAATTTCTTAAAAGTATTAAACTTTATTTTTGGCTTGATAAGCTGGTGAAATAATATTTGTAATGTAAAATCTTTGTCAGAATAATTTTGTTCCAGAAGCTTGGCATATTTTTTTACATCGCCAAGTGAAATCCACTTAAGCTCAACTTCGCCAAGAGAATTTATTTTAGTTTTAGTATTATTGTTGTTCATCTTCATAGCACCTCTTCTATTCTTCAATTATCGAGTTTTTTTCATCGATAAGATCACAAAATTTGTAAATTGACTGATTGATTTTTTGCCCATAGTTTGTTTCCTTGTTCATATTCAACCCCCCCTTTTATATAATAACTATATTGTTTTATATGTCAATGTTGCTAAAAAAGCTAATTAAAAATTCAAAATATTAATATAGTTTCTTGCAAAACCGTCTATGTGCAACACAAAGGCAAATATGTAAGTAAATAGGAGAATATAGGAGATAATGAGAGATTATTGACGAAAAGAAGGCTAAAAGAGATGTTTTTAAGGAACCACGAAAAAATATCGTTAATTTAAGCGTGTTTTAAGCCCCTATTTTAAAGTGGCTGGTATGATTCATCGTATTTTTTAAATACGCCTCGTATACGCCAAAATAGAAGCTTTTTTCAAAAACGCTAAAACCCTTATATATCAAGGGTCTCATTGATTTTTAGCAAAATCAACCCGCAATTCATTGATGGTCTGTTTGATTTCTTTGATTTCAGCAGTAACATTATGGGAAAATTCCTTTTGATTCTTTACGATTTCGTTAATAAAAAACTCTAATTTCCACACCAGGTATATAGAAAGTACCAGAGGAAAGCCGTTATTTGCTATTAATTTTAGCATATATTCAATATCCAATTAATTTACTTCCTTTCCAAACCCGTTTTGGTCCAGGCCTAATATCAAGATGTAAGAAATTTTTCTTTTCATAATACCCAATACCATTAAACCCGATTTCATGAGCGTAAAGAAGAAGATCATAAAGCAAAAAATCTTTTACGTGAATATCTACTGCCATACCCAGGAGATGGTAAGAACCGGGAACTCCCCCGACCCTATGATTTTCTTCTTTACAGCGGTAACCGGAATTGATATATATTGGCCTATTTATAACCATCCTTAAATGATTTAACCTGGCAAAAAGGTCCGGAGACAACATAACCCGCTTGCAGCAGGGGCACTCAAATTCATATAAAGAAAAATATTCAGTTAATTCTATATCATTAATTATATCCATAATTTATTTATATTTTAAAGTCCTTCCATTTCTTACTACATCAGGCATAGCTTTATAAATTTTTTCGTTGATCTCCGGAACGGTAGCTTTCATTAGATCCTTTACATAGGAAATCTCACCCTCTTTTAATGTAACTTTTTGCTTCTTTAATATTTCAATTAACTTTACCCAGGCTATTTTCCATTTTTCCTCACCATTTCCTATTCCCAGCTCTTCTTCTGCCCAAAGCATAGCTGCCAGAATGGCCTTTTTTATTTTGTCTGTCCTGTCCTGGCCAAACTTGTTGATCATAAATTTAGAGGCCAGGCCAACCAGGAAAACAAGAGCAAAATCTAATAGATATTTAGTGATAAAACCTTCTAACATTTATTACTCCTTTCTGCCTCCCAGGGAAGGTCCGCGGCCCTTCCAAGGAGAAATATTACAATATATTAAAGTTATACATCCATAACATCGGTAGACTTGTAATCAAGGATTCGAGCATTGACCTTAGCCACCAAGTCATTACCATTATTATGGAAGATATTCTTAGCGATTATAGTATCCATAACTCCTTCAATAGCCACATCTTGTGCAGCTAAGTCTGCATAATCTCCATCATCTACGTTCTTGGGGTTATTCAAGGTTAGATTTGTGGTTTTTGCTGCACTATCCCTGAATTGCATATACAGTCTTTTATAACTAGTGCCTTGTTAAATAACATATGTTTTCTTTTGCAATATTT
>CAZWFH010000067.1:3611-7703 GCA_964632105.1 uncultured Atribacterota bacterium | reverse complement strand
AACGTGAGACTATAGCAAATTTTGCACTTCCTATTATTTTCGTTCCCTGGAATGGTCCTGTAGCAAAAATTATCTTGTTCTTTAAATCCAAAGCATTTGTTTTTGCCGGAACTTCATCGTGTAAATATTTTGTAGCCAGCCCCGCCCCGCCTATATATTTCTTAAACAACTCCTCAGAAATATTTTCTTCTTTAATTTTCTGATTACTTAAATTCACTCTGAGCAATTTGCTCCAGATACTTTTCAACATTAATTTATTCCTTAAATCTATTTTTTTCTCTTAAATATAATTTACTCTGATTTTAAAGCTAAAGCGTGCATATCATTTTTAATATTTTTATACAGATTTCGATATATTTTATAATATTCACGATACATTTCGTGATTTTTCTGATTAAATTCTATCCTCTTCCAAGTATCTTTCCCTCCTGCAGCTTTCATAAGAGAAGAATAATCATCAAATAGACCCACTGCTTTTGCCGCCATATAAGCCATCCCCATTTCTGCACCAATAGATATATTAGGAATAAATTGATCATATCCAATTACATCACTTACTATTTGCACCCAAAGAGCGCTTTTTGTTCCACCACCGCAAGCAATCACTTTCGATACTTTAAGATTATCCTGCTTAAAAATATCAAAATGGTGTTGGAAACTATAAGCCGTACCTTCTAACAATGCTCTATATATGTGGGCTCGGGAATGAGAAAGAGTGAGTCCCATAATTACTCCTCGAGCTAATGGATCATTAATTGGGGTTCGTTCACCGCTAAAATAAGGTAAAATTATTAACCCTTGCGAACCCGGAGTAATTTTTTCAGCTTGCTGAATAAGTAAATCATAGGCATTAATTTTTATTCTTTTTTGCATTATTTTTTCGACATCTCCAAAATTATCCCGAAACCATTTAGTTAAGGCCGCACTAGTTGCTGTTCCTCCTACAACAAGATACTTACCAGAAAATAAAAAATGGGGTAAAATCCACAATTCTTTTGTAGATGGAATTTTATTGGTAATTATAGATATTATACCGGTTGTACCGTAAACCAGTGTTGCTTCCCCGGTCTTAGAACTCCCTGCACTAATTATTTCAGCAATTCCATCAGCGGTGCCAGTTATAACTGGAATACCTTTATTCAATCCCGTTTCTTCTGCAGCTCTTTGACTGACTCTTCCGGCAATATCTTTAGCATTCTTCAACTCGGGAAATAAATTTAAAGGAATATCGAAAAATTCACAAATTTCTTTATTCCAACAGTGTTTATTAAAATCATAAAAGGGACCAAAGAAAGCTGCCTGAGAATGATCAAGAACATAATTCCCAGTTAATTTAGAGATTATATAATTTGTGCTAGTAAATATTCTTTTTGTTTTTTTAAATTTTTCAGGTTCATTCTTCTTGTACCAAAGTATTTTTGGTCCTACTGACTGGGTAGTAAGAGGTTGTTTATTTATTTCTAATAATTTATTCTCACCTAATTTTTGAGTTATTTCTCTTATTTCATTCTGTGCCCTCGTATCTATTCCATAAAGTATAGCATTCCTTAAAGGTTTATTCCTATTATCCACAGGTAACATACAAGGGCTCACTCCACTACACCCAATACCAACAATCTCTTGGGGAGAAAAAGAAATCTGAGTAAATAGTTTTTGAACTATAGTTTTGAAACCTTTCCACCAAGTTTCCTCTGCGTCATGTTCAAACCAATTTGCTTTAGGTTGAATGTAATTATGTTCAATATAAGCTTTTTTAACTATTTTTAGGTTTTCATCTAATAATACGCCCTTTATCCCTTGCGTACCAATATCTACTCCTAACAAGTAACGCATCGTCATAACCTCCCTGTGTTTACCTCTTTATAAGAATTGCCTTTTTAATGTGAAATTTTAAAAATCATACACAATTTGTTTTGTTGTAAAAATTCAATAAATATATGAAAAATAAATATAGTAATTTATCTCGTATTTATAATTTCCATTATTTAAAAAGCGGCAATAATCATGTAATAAGCATTTAAATTACATTAATACCGCCGCTTTGTACACTGATTATAAAAAATATCTCAATCCCCAAACTTCGCTACAATCATATTCGCCAATAGAAATCATTTTTTATAATCTACACTGACAAACAAATTATTCACTCATGAAGGTGAAATTAGCAGCATCAGCTTGCTTAGCTAGGTCATTCAAAGCTTTTTCAACAGTTTTGGTTCCCATCAACATTTCCTGCAAAGCTACCACCCACATATCAGCAAAAGTAAAGACTTCTGCAAATTGTGATGGCAATAACCTTGCTTTTGATAACATCTGTTGGTCTACTTGGTAATAATTCCCCATTTTTTCAAACATTGCTTTGACTTCAGAATGTTCCACAACTGATGCTCTGGTCGGATCAAAATTATTATAATTTAGTGACGCATCAAGCAATCTTTCTTTTGAAGTTGCCCACATAATGAAAAGCCAGGCTGCTTCCTTATTTCGTGAGGCATTATTCATTGATAAACCCCAGGTCCAAGTATTACTCACCTCAACAGTCGGGATCATAGCATAAGCCATATTGCCTACGACCTTAGAAACTTCGGGATCCCATTGTTCTGCTGCAAAGAAATTACAATCAGCTCCGCTGGCAGCACGCCCGGAAGTTAAGGCATCTTTTACGTCATACCAGTCATAACTAGACCAGTCCTTGGAGCAGCCTGCTTTGATCAATTCCATATATTTCTTATGAATTTCTATGGATATGTCACTATTTATAGCGCATTTACCATTTTCATCAAAGTAAGTTCCACCAGCAGCATATAATAGGCACGTTGGAACTAATATTACTGTACCAGGACCTCTGATTCCTCTTACTGCCAGGGCATCCATATCTTCTTTACCGTCTTCATCCAGGGATTTTTGTAATGCCTTGGTTGTTTCAATCCATTCATCCAATGTAGTAGGCACTGTCAATCCGTATTTATCGAAAAGATCCTTACGGTACTGAAAAATATATCCTTCAGCCATTACCGGAACAGCAAACAGTTGTCCTGAAACTGAATTGGATGCCATTAACCCTTCAAAGAAATCAGCTTTATCCCAAGCTGGATCAGTCAAGTTCGGATCCTCAATATATTGATCTAACGGTGCCAGAAAAGGTTTAAATTCCCAGATAAATTCTGGTCCTATCATACTAATGTCATATTCATCAGAACCGGTAGCTAAAACCATCCTTTGCTTTTCAAAAAATTGCTGTTCGGAAAGGGCATAAAGATTAACCTTTATTCCCGTAAGTTTGGTAAACTCATCAGTATAGTCAGTTATGGAATTAGTATACGTATGTTTATTCATCAATAAATTAATCGTTTTGCCCTCAAATTGTCTCCAATCAATAGCATTTGCACTTATCGTAATTGCAAATAGAACAACAAACAAAACACTTATTAAACCTGAAAATAATAATTTCCTTTTCATAACATTTTACTCCTTTTTTGTATTTTTTAAGATTTTTTTCTTACTAAAACTAGAAGATACATGTTTAAATCAATTTACCACCTCCTCTTTATCCCGAAATAGATACCTACTATTATACACCTTGATATCTATTTTTCGGGCAATCAATTAAGATAATAAATTCAGGTAAAATATATTTGTATTACTAACTAATATATACTAATATTTTTCTTAACTATTTGAAATTGTAATTGAAATACGATATGTACCTGGAATAACAGCATTCTCAAATGCTTTCTGAATATTTTTTAGAGAGTATTTAGCTTCTATAAGTGGTTCTGCATTAATATTTCTTTTACTTAATAGAGTTGCTGCCTCTTGATAATCTTTAGTAGAGCAACCATAAGTTCCAATAATTTCCCATAAATTATAATGAACCATATTTGGTTCTAAGGTCCAACCTGGAACAGGATAACCAGCAGCAAAAATTAGAAAACGACATCCTTTAGGGGCTATTTGTATCGCCTGGTTATAGGCTGAAGTTGCACCTACGGCAATAATAATAGCATCTATTTTTTCTCCTTCATTTAAAAATTCTTTTATTTTTTCTTCTACGTTATCTTTACTGGGATTAATAATTTTACTAAAGCCAAG
>CAZWFH010000067.1:0-3511 GCA_964632105.1 uncultured Atribacterota bacterium | reverse complement strand
GGAAATTTAAGCGATTTATTACTTAAACTATTTTCGCAATAAATAGAATTCTTTCCTTTTCTACAATTACTGCATTCCAAACATGGTCCATAAATATTTACTATTACATGGTCACCTATTTTACAATTTTTAACTTCACTTCCAATCTGAATTACCACCCCAGAATTTTCATGGCCAAAAGCCATTGGATAAGGCTGGTGAGGCCTATCACCCAACCATTGCTGGTAATCAGTAGTACAGATATTGCAAGCTTTATTATTTATTAATACTTCATCAGCTTTAATAGAGGGCATATCTTTTTGATGTACTTCTGCTCGTTTATCTGCTACCAAAACACCATATTTCATTTTGTCTCCCATAATATTTTTCCCCTTCCCTTTTTTTAACTCAACTATCTATTTTTATAACACCTGATATTTAAACTTGCTATTATTACTTTTTTTAATTTATTTTCAAATAAATAATCCTTTTTTATTTTTCTAATACTAAAACTTGTCATCCAAACACACTAAAGTATTAACATCAAATAAATGCATGTGGTTTGCATCAAAATGTATGTAGACCTCAGCATCCTGATTAAATTTAATATTAGGTTCGATTTCAGTAATAATTATTTCCTCGCCTAATTTCATGGTAAGTTGGTTTATTTCTCCTAAATTCTCAAAAACATCAACTTTTGCCATTACTGATTCTGAAAAATCATTTTTATTAGAGCTAACATGGACTCTTTCTGGTCTTATTCCAAGGATATATTTCGTATCCGGTTTTAATTTATTTTTAAAGCGATCCGATAGAGATAATTTATAATTTCCACCATGTATAAATAAATTACTATCTCCTTTTTCAGTATGAACATTTAAAAAATTCATAGGAGGTTCACCGATAAAACTTGCTACGAATTTATTAACTGGCTTTGTGTATATTTCGCTAGGACTTCCTGCTTGCTGCAAAACTCCAAAATTCATAATTATTATTCTATCAGCCAAAGCAAATGCCTCCAACTGATCATGGGTAACATAAATAAATGTTTTCTTCATTTTGTTATGCATTATCTTTAAAGTAGTTCTCATTGTTACCCTCATCTCTTCATCTAAGTGAGAGAGAGGTTCATCTAATAAATATACATCGGCTTCTCTTATTAAACATCTAACTAAAGAAGTTAATTGAGCTTGTCCCCCACTTAATGCTTTGGGATAACTGTTTAATGTGCTTTTATCGATTTTAAATAATTCAATCAATTCATCTAATCTTTTATTATTCTTTATATCTTCATCTGTAGCTCCTTTTACTTTTAAGGGAAAAATAATATTTTCATAAACTGACAAATGTGGATACAATGCATAATTTTCAAAAGCTAATCCAATATTTCTTTTGCTTGCCGGCATATTAGTTACATTTTTATCCCCAAAATAAATGGTTCCAGAATTAATTTCTTCCAAACCTGCTAACATTCTTAAGGTACTTGATTTCCCACAACCAGAAGGTCCTAAAATAGCTACAAATTCTTTGTCTCTACAATGAAAACAAAGATCTTTTACAGCATGAATATCTCTTTTTTCTCCGTAATATTTATTTACATTTTCAAGTCTTACTTTAATTTTTGATTTTTTATCAGTTTTTTGCATTTATAGGATCCTTCCATGGTAAATAGATTCTTCATCCTGACAATTAAATAAATGTATCCTTTCAGAATCAATATTAACCCAAATTGGTTTATTTAATAAATCTTTAAAATTTATTTTAGATTTTACTTTAATCATTTTTCCCTCTGAAATCGATACAGTAATTTCATAACTTGAACTCATCGCTTCAATAGCAGACAATGTTCCATTGATACTATTCGGTTTTTTAATAGTAGATATAGTTATATTATTAGGTCTAATACCAAGTAAAACTTCTTTCTCTTCCCATTTTTTGAGATTTTCTTTTTTTGATTCGAAGACAATATCTGTTTTTTGTTTTTTTAATTCTATTTTAAAATTACCTTCTCCTGTATGAAGTATTCCCTTAAAAATATTTATAGGAGGATCCCCAGCTAATTTAGCTACAAAAACATTATTCATCCTGCTCCAAATATCTTCTGCAATAGCTAATTGTACTAACTCACCTTTTCTAATAACTAATATTCTATCACCGATAGAAAGTGCTTCTCTATAATCATGAGTTACATAAATTACAGTACATCCTAATTTTTGAAAAATACTTTTCATCTCTCCTCTCATCCTATGGCGCAAAACTGCATCTAAATGAGCTATTGGTTCGTCTAATAAAAATACTTTAGGTTTTCTTACTAAAGTTCTTCCTAAGGCAGTACGTTGTTTTTGTCCTCCACTTAACTCAGTTGGCTTCCTATCTAATAATTCACTTATTTGAAGCAATTCGGCTATTTCTTGTACCCTTTTATCTATTTTTTCCTTATTAAATTCTTTTCTTCTACTTGGAGCCTTAAGTGGATAAGCCATGTTTTCTCTAACAGTCATATGTGGATATAAAGCATAATTTTCAAAAAACATAGCTAATTCTCTATGATTGGGAGGGATATTACTAATATCCTTACCGTCTAAATAGATTTTTCCACTAGTTAATTCTTCTAAGCCCGCCAAACATCTTAAAGTAGTAGTTTTCCCAGCTCCTGTAGGGCCTAACAAAGTTATTGTTTCTCCTTCTTCGCAATTAAAAGATAAATTTTTAACTGCAGTAGTTTTACCGAAATTTTTAGTTATGTTTTTTACTTCTAATCTATACATATTTTATCTCCTCTTGCTTATCCTTTTACTGCTCCAAAAGTCAATCCTCTAGCCATATTTTTTTGAGCAAACATGGCTATAATCAATTGGGGAATACTAGATAGAATTATTGCTGCAGCCATTTGACCCCACAATGCTGCTTCATAAGAAATAAAACCTAAAGCACCAGTAGTTACTGGCATAGTATTTCTTCCGCCGATTACCAAAGCAAATAAAAAATTATTCCACTCAAAAATAAAAGTTAAAATTGCTGTTGCAGCTAAACCACTCTTTACCATAGGGAAAGTTATTTTCCAAAAAGTTTGAAGAGCTGTATACCCATCTATACGTGAGGACTCTTCTACAGAAGCTGGTACATCGCTAAAGAAACTTCTACTTAGCCATATTGTAAAAGGAATTCCAATAAGTTGGTAAGCAAGGATAAGCGCAAAATGATTATCCAACAAACCAAGTTTATTAAAGAAAATATATAAAGGAAGAATAATTGCTAATTCTGGACCAAACCAAAAGCTAATTAATGTAAAAGCTACATTCTCTCTTGTAGATTCTTTTTTAAATCTTGCTCTGGTTAGAGCATATCCGGCACCAAATCCAATAATTAGTGACAGAAGAGTTCCGAAACCAGCTATAATTAAGCTATTTATATAATAACGCGAAAAGTTCAAAGTTGAGGCTGCAGCTCCAGTTTGGCTTTTTTCAAATAAACTTTTATAATTATCCCATGAAGCATCAAAAATAAATTTAGGTGGATAACAAGTAATATC
>CAZWFH010000066.1:0-7705 GCA_964632105.1 uncultured Atribacterota bacterium | reverse complement strand
GATAAAACTGTTCTGATTTTTGATACCCTGCGGCTTGCCGCAGGGTCATTTATTTAAATTTTTAAAAAGGGTGGTGAATAAGAATGTCAGATAAACAGGTTGTTAAAGATAATCCCCAAGAACAAGAATTAGGGAGTATAACGGTTTCCAAAGAAGTGGTAGCTATAATTGCTGCCCTGGAAACTATAAAAACTAAAGGTGTGGTCGGTATCACCAGCGGGTATAGAAGTAATTCAAATAATATATTGCCTAGGAAGGACCTGGCTAAAGGGGTGGAAGTATGGATGAAAACAGGAGAAGCGACAATTACTATTCCTATTATTACTGACTACGAAGTAGGAATTTTTAAAGTAGCTGAAGAGGTACAGTGTAAAATAAAAGACGCTGTCTGTTCCATGACCGGCTTAGAAGTTCTTAAGGTTAATGTTAATGTTCAGGGGATTAAATTTAAAGAGGAAAAAAAGAAAATAAAGAAAGAAACACAGAAAGAAATACAGGAAGAAACAAAAAAATAAATCGCAGAAAGAATAAATTGGTGAAATTAAAGTGACAGAAATTATAAAATTATTAGCAGTAATCGCAGTGATTATTTTCTTGATAAAAAAGAAATGGAAATTAGAATACGTTATACTGCTGGCTTCCCTATTAGCAGGGGTGTTCTTTAATTTAAGCCCGATTCAGATAGGAAACAATTTTGTTTTAGCCTTGATTGACCCGGCTACTTTAAAGTTAATCGGAATAATTGTACTGGTTTACATCTTAAGTGGTGTTTTAAGAAAGGTAGAAAGCTTAAGAGATTTAGTCGATTCTCTTCAGGGACTGGTTAAAGATTATAGGCTTATATTAGCTTTTATCCCGGCTTTATTAGGCTTGATTCCTATGCCTGCGGGGGCTATGTTTTCTGCTCCTATGGTTAAAGAGGTAGGAGGTCGGGTAGGACTCACCCCCGAAGAGGAGACCTTTGTAAATTATTGGTTTCGTCATATTTGGGAATTTGTCTGGCCTCTATTTCCGGGCATCATATTATTTGCCGGCTTATTGAAAGTAGAAATTCAAGAAGTTATTTTAGTTCAATTTCCCTTGACCATTACAGCAGTAATAGTAGGCTTTGTTTGGGAATATAAAAATTTAAGAAAAGATACTACCCTTATTAACAAAAAAGATATTTTATTTAATTTTAAAAAATTGTTTTTTGGAGTCTGGCCTATTCTACTTATTGTAATTTTGGTTCTGGGGACAAAAACAGATTTATTGTTTTCTTTGGTAATAGTGATCTTGTCTTTAATTTTCTTAAATATAAAAAAATTAAGTCTAAAAATGTTAAAGGAAATTATTAGAAATGATATAAACTTAAATGTGGTGATTTTAATCGCCAGTATTATGATTTTTAAAAGAATACTCCAGGTTTCGGGAGGGATAGAGATAATCCCGGAAGTATTTGCTAAATTAGGAATACATCCTTTTATTGTTTTATTTATTATTCCTTTTTTTGTTGGTATGATGACTGGAATAAGTACCGCAGCGCTGGGGATAGGATTACCGCTCCTACTCCCGATAATTATCCAAGGAGAAGCAAATCTATATTACGCTATGTTGGCCTTTACCGGTAGTTTTGTGGGAGTGATGATTTCTCCTATGCATTTGTGTTTAGTGGTAACCAGAAATTATTTTAAAGCAGATATGGGGAAAATATATAAAATGTTAATCCTGCCTTTAATAATCATTTCTTTGAGCGCTCTCGCTCTGGTAATAGTTAGAACATAGTATTAGAACATAGTATAAGAAGTATCTATAAATGATTACACAGATTATAGACGGAAAGGGGAGTGAAAATGAGAAAATCACCTAAAGAGATAGAGATCGAAAATGAAATATTGGCAATGTTGAGCGGGAAACCGGCCATGGCAGCTTCTTTAATTTTTAATAATGAAGAAGCACAGGCTTTACAAAATTATGCCAATGTAGTTTCCATAAAAAGGTTGGGTTATAATGACCATGGTCCGGTACATATGAATAAGACAGCATTAAATGCTTTAATTATGTTTGATATTTTAAGTAACGCCGGAATTAAATTTAACCTGGAAGAAGAAAAGATTGGCACGGTAGAAGAGAGCAAGATAGCGGTATTGATATCATCTTTGTTACACGATGTCGGTATGTCGGTAAGCCGAGACAATCATGAAGTTTTAGGGGTTATTCTGGCTATGCCGATTATTGAAAGAACCTTAAGCAAGGTTTTTGCTGAGGACGTAGAAAAGAAAACTATAATTCGTTCATTAATTATTGAAGGTATTGCAGGACATATGGCTACACAGGCTGTCCATTCCTTGGAAGCCGGGTTGGTATCAATCGGAGACGGGTGTGATATGGAAAAAGGTAGGGCACGGATAATTTTTCTCTTATCACGCACTCCTAAAGTGGGAGATATTCACAAGTATTCGGCTAATTCCATCCAAAATGTAGAAATTGTGAAAGGGGAAGAGAAGCCCATTAGAATTATTGTGGAGATGACTGAGTCGGTCGGTTTTTTCCAGATAGAAGAAGTCCTCTTTCCTAAAATTTTATCTAATCCGGTAAAACCATATATAGAACTTTATGGCCGGGTAACAGGAGAAGAGATGCGACGCTATCTGTAAATACCTATCTCGTATCTCGTGAATCGTATCTCGGGAAGAAAAAAGAAGTCAGAAGTCAGAAAATTATTAGCGAATAGCGTATACAGTGACGAGAAATAAGTTTCAGGTTACAAGTTTCGAATTACGAGTTAATAAAAAAAGTAGAGGCGTATTGTATACGCCTGTCCTGCTAACGACTATTCATTATCGACTATCTTAACCAGCTAATCAATCAACTAATATCAGGAGAAGATATGCAAGAAAAAAATCTTTATTATAAAAGTACCCGGGGGGACAAGAAGAGAGTCTTATCCGCAGAAGCAATTATTAAAGGCATTGCTGATGATGGGGGATTATTTGTACCCGAGAGCATTCCTCGGGTAGACAAGGATTTATATAAATTGAAAAGTACTGATTATAAAGAATTAGCCTTTTTGATAATGAAGGAATTTTTAACTGATTACCGCCAGGACGAGCTAAAAGATTGTATAAATAAAGCCTATGACAATAAGTTTGATACCGAGATTATTGCTCCCTTAAGCAAAAAGATGGGAGCATATTTTTTAGAGCTTTATCATGGTCCTACCCTGGCTTTTAAAGATATAGCCCTATCCCTGCTCCCTCACCTTTTAAAAAAAGCTGCCCAGAAATTAAATATTAGCCAGGAAATAGTTATTTTAACCGCTACTTCCGGTGATACCGGGAAAGCAGCTCTTCAAGGTTTTGCTAATGTAGAGGGGACCAAAATAATAGTATTTTTCCCTTATCAAGGGGTCAGTAAGATACAAGAAAGACAGATGCTCACCCAGGAAGGGGCGAACACTTACGTGATAGGCCTAAAAGGGAATTTTGATGATGCCCAGAGAGGGGTAAAGGAAATATTCGAAGACCCGGCCTTTAACAAAAAGATAAAAGAGAAGAACTACATTTTTTCTTCGGCAAATTCTATAAACATAGGTCGCCTAATTCCTCAGATAGTATATTACTTTTATGTTTATCTAAATATGTTAGGTGAAGGCGAAATTAAGAACGGTGAAAAGATAAACATAGCTGTCCCCACCGGTAACTTCGGAGACATTCTGGCGGCTCACTATGCCAAAGAGATGGGATTGCCGGTGAATAAATTAATCTGTGCTTCTAATGAAAATAAAGTACTGGCAGATTTTTTTAATACCGGAGTTTATGATAAACGAAGAAAATTAATTATGACCATTTCTCCCTCGATGGATATTCTGGTGTCCAGCAATCTGGAGAGATTGCTATGGATGATAAGCGAAAAGGATACACGGCAGGTAAAAGAGTTAATAAATTTCTTAAGGGAGAAGGGCTTTTATCGGATAAATTCCGAAATGAAGAAAAAATTGAAGAACTTTTATGGTGGATTTGCTCCTCAGAAGGAATCCCGTCGATGCATAAAAGAGGTATTTGAGGAATCAAAATATCTGATTGACCCCCATACAGCAGTAGCTTATGCAGTATATAAAAAATATATTAAAGAAACCGGGGATAAAACCAGGACAGTTATTGTGGCCACGGCCAGTCCCTTTAAATTTACTAAAAGTGTGATGGAATCAATAGATAGCCGATACAAAAAATTTAATGATTTTGAATTAATAGATGAAATGGCTAATATAAGCCAGATTCCCATTCCACCAGGGATAAAAGATATTGAGAAAAAGCCTATCCGGCATAAAATGATTTGCGAAAAAGGGGAAATGAGGACAAAGATTACAGAGATTTTAAATCTATAGAAAGGAAAACTAAAAATGAAAATTTCTTTTTTGGGTGCTGCTAAAATAGTCACCGGGTCTAATTTTTTAATTGAAACCAAGAATACTAAATTTTTAATAGATTGTGGAATGTTTCAAGGAAGCAAATCGATTAACCGAATGAACTATGAACCTTTCAGCTTTAATCCTGAAGAGATAGATTTTATGGTTCTATCCCATGCCCATATAGACCACAGCGGGAGAATACCTAAGCTGACAAAGAAAGGTTTTAAAGGCAATATATATACTACTAAAGCAACTACTGATCTATGTTCTATTATGCTCCCCGACAGCGGACATATTCAGGAGATGGAGAATAAATGGGACAATCGGAAAAGAAGAAGATCTGGAGGAAAGTTAAGAGAGCCTCTTTATACCGTAAAAGAAGCAGAGGAGAGCTTAAAATATTTTAAATCGGTTTTGTATAACCAAAAAATAAAATTAAACGAAGAAGTTACTTTAAGATTTAGAGATGCGGGGCATATATTAGGGTCCTCCATAACCGAGCTATGGATAAAAGAAGACAACAAAGAGACTAAGTTGGTATTTTCGGGAGATTTAGGAAGGCGGGATAGACCAATTTTAAGAGACCCTTCTCTCATCGATGAAGCAGATTATCTGATTGTAGAATCGACTTATGGAAATAAACTGCATCAGCCTTCAGAAGATGATGCTAAAGAACTAATATCTATTATAAATACTACCGTAAAAAAAGGCGGGAATGTAGTAATTCCTTCTTTTGCCATAGAAAGAGCCCAGGATATAATCTATGAGTTAAATAAATATTATACCGAATATATTAAAACTGAAGACCAGGATTTTTTAAGTGTCCCAGTTTATGTGGATAGTCCGCTAACTGTATCGGCGACAGAGATATTTTTAAGAAATCCAGACTGTTTTGATGAAGATACCTTAAAACTTATAAATATAGGGAATAACCCTTTGGATTTTCGTAATTTAAAGTTTACGCGTACCGCAGAAGAATCTAAGCAGATAAATTTTTCCAAAGAAAGTAAAGTAATAATTTCAGCCAGCGGGATGTGTACTGCCGGAAGAATAAAACATCATCTAAAACATAATCTATGGAGAAAAGAATCCAGCATCGTATTTGTCGGCTATCAAGCCAATGGTACTTTAGGTAGAAGGATAAAAGAAGGCGAGAAAACGGTTAAAATATTTGGGGAAGAAATCCAGGTAAATGCTAAAATATGCTCTTTGGAGGGTTTTTCGGGACATGCTGATAGAGAAGGAATAATACGGTGGATAAAAAGCTTTAAAAATAAACCCAAAAAAATATTTGTGGTTCATGGAGAAGAGGAAGCAACCGAAGAAATTTCCAGAAAGATTGAAGAGGAATTAAAAATTAAGACTCATATCCCAGAATTAGGAGAGACTTTATCTATTGAAGGGGAAAATGTTTTACCCAGTGGAAGATTAGAGATAGATAGAAGAAGTAAAGAGCTTCGAGAAATAGAGGAGAGTGTAGAAAAATTAAAATCAATATTCTGGCCAACATTTCAGAGATTAGGATACGGGGCTAATGGCGGAGCTGATAGCGAAAAATTAAACAATATTAAAAATAAATTGATTGAGATACAAAAAAATATATTGGATTTAAATATGTTGATTGCCGAGAATAAAAAGAGAAAGGAAAAATAAAATTATTTAAGTAGGGGCGTATTGCAATACGCCCCTTGATAAAAGCTAAGGGTTAAAGCATTTTCACTTCCTTAGCGGGATTAGGGGAAGCAAACTAAAGAATAGCATCAAGTTTTTTTTGTATTATTGGCTTTGGTGTGACGCCTACGATACGATCGACCTCTTGGCCATCTTTAAAAAATAACAGGGTAGGTATCCCCTGGATGCCGTAGCGAGCTGCAATATTTTGGTTTTCATCGGTATTTAACTTACAAACCTTCAATTTGCCCTGGTTATCATTACCTAATTCTTCGACAATTGGGGATATCATTCGGCAAGGCATACACCAAGGTGCCCAAAGGTCTATCAGTACAGGGATGGAAGATTCTAAAACCTCCTGTTGAAAGTTGTTTCCGTTTAGCTCTACTTCTAATGATTGGTTACTTTCCATCGATTCTTTCCTCCTTTCTTATTTAAATTTACAGTTATGGTTATTTTGGGTTAAAAACTTTAGCAATTAATTCTAGTCCTTCTTTTATTAGTTTCACTTCTCTTACAGAGAGGTTTTTTCTGAGTCTATATTCGTAATTATTTCTTTCCTGTTCGATCTGTTTTTTAATTTCAGTTCCTTTGGAGGAAAGAGATAGAACAAAAGATCTCCTGTCTTCAGGATTCTCCATTCTTAATAAATATCCTTTTCTAACCAAGCTGTCTATTATTCTACTTCCTCTGGAAATAGATAGACCCATTTTTTCAGATAAAACATTACAGGTTATTATTTCTGTTGTTTTAATTTCAAGAATTGCTTTGTATTCTGCTAAAGAAACTTTGCATAGAGTTCGAATTTGCTTTTCGTCTTCCATACAGCCTTTCTTTAATTCGATTATCAGATCTATTAATTTTTCCTCCATCTTATTATCAACCTTTGTGCCATTAGCAATATTTGCTATTGGCAATTATAAAGGATAAAAAATTATTTGTCAAGTAATTTTTTAAAAATGTTATTTACAAATCAAAAGTGCACTATTTTCTTAATGATTTACAAATCAAAAGTGCACTAATAAAAAACAATAAAAAGATGTAATCTAGAACTAAATTTTAAGAAAAGAGGTTCTAAATTATGTCTAAACAATTACACAAAAATTTTGTAGATGAGCAAGTAAAATTACTATTAAAAAGTTATGTGGATAAAGAAATCAAGATTAATTATATCTTATCAATTCTTGGAATCAAAAGAAGAAGATTCTTTGAATTATTAAACAGATATAAAAAAGATCCGGGTAATCTCTCTATCCAATATAACAGAAAAACAATTAATCGTAAAATAGATCAAGCTATTGAAACAAATATTGTAAAAGAACTAAGGATCGAAAAAGATTTAATCCAGGCAAAAGAGGTACCGATTAAATGGTATAATTACAGTTATATAAAAGATATCCTGGAAAATGATTATAACCAGAAGGTATCTCTTTCTACTATCATCAACCGAGCAAAGACAAACGGCTTTTACCTTACCAAGCCGAAGAGAAAAGTACACGATAGAGAAGTAATAACTAACTATCCCGGAGAGCTAATTCAGCACGATTCTTCTCATCATCAATTCTCTATATATGCTGATAGTAAATGGTATCTGGACTGCACCCCTCCAACTAGACACATTTAGGAGAAAAATAAGACTTGTTA
>CAZWFH010000065.1:0-7780 GCA_964632105.1 uncultured Atribacterota bacterium | reverse complement strand
AAAATAAGGAGGTGTTTTGATGACTGATAAGGACATCAAAGAAGAAGTATGGAAACACTTTAAAGATTTCCAACACGTGTTTTTAGGAACTGTGGAAGGCGACCAACCAAGGGTTAGGCCGGTGACATTGATCTATTTCGACAAAAAATTGTGGATTACAACTGGTACAAGGGATGCAAAGGTTAAACAGATACAAGGGAATCCGAAAACAGAATTTTGTTTATATTTTCGAGAAGGAGACAAAGATGGTTACATCAGAGTTTCTGGAATATCTCGAATAATCAACAACAGAAAAACAAAAGCAAAAATAGCTGAACATTTCGATTCTTTTAGTGAACATTGGAAAAGTGTTGATGATCCAAATTACACATTGATAGAGATACTACCTAAGGAAATCGAATATTTGAGTGAATATTTGGTACAAAGATTTAAACCATGATGCAGAGGCAACGTCGCATAACAGCGTGTTTGCGGTTTGGGCTAAAGCTCTTGGAATAAATAGACACATTCTATTTTCATAGACAATTAATATTTTACTTTTAAATTAGATAAATAGAAAAGGTATACCAGCTTAATAATTCGATAACTTTTAGCGGAAAACCTATGGGATCTAAGGAATTTTTAACCAGATGGTTGAAGTTTGGATATTGCTAAGAAAGGAAATGGGGTCAAATATTTATCCTTGACAGAAGTTAAGCTATTTGTCAAGAATAAAGATTTGACCCCAAGAACATTCTCGAAATACAAGGCGGTGAAATGGAAGAATTAGGGGTAGAAAAATGGGCTGCTCTTTGTAAAATAATTCAACCTATCAAAGGTTCAATCAAAAAAGATGAAAAAATCAGATTTCGTTTTACTAGATTTGTTTTTCAAGGGGAGGAAGAACCTTTTGTGGTAGAAAAAGGCAAAGAATACGTTATATTTCTGAAAGGTTCATCTGGAAAAGTGAGATTCCCATCAGACAAAAATATCAAAACAGCCTACGATCTTTTAGACCATTGGGTTGGTGTTTTGTCTTATCATTATCCACCTTGTTGAAAGATTGGTAAACTATATTGAAGAAAAATAAAAGAATCATATCAAAGTAATCCAGCTGACCTTGTTCCGCATTACACTTTTATCTTATTTTAAGAAATTACAGTATGTCAAATGTTAAGGCCTAACCCTTAATATGTTTTTTGTTCCTATCATTCTTTCTTATCTCTTCTCTTTTAATTTTTTAAAATTAACAGCAACAACAGCAGATTTTTTTCTATTTGTTATATTGTTAAGGCCTATGAAGTTGTGAAGCCTGACCCTTAATTTCAAAAATTGATTATAAATAATTTCGTAGTAGGTTCAAGGCGCGGCGGGCTGCCCTTAAGCGAATCAGTTGACGGTTTCCAAATAGCTGGTGTTTTTGGGTAATAGTCTTTTTGCCGTTAGCTAAAGCCATATAGACCAATCCCACTTTCTTCTTCTCGGTTGCTCCTCCCGGACCGGCAATACCGGTAATACTAATCCCTATATCACTGTGACAGCATTTTCGAACCCGTTCAGCCATTAATTGAGCCACTTCTTTGCTAACCTCACCATATTTTTTGATTACTTCCGGTGGTACTTTTAGTAGGTCTTCTTTAACCCTGGCATTATAGCTTATCACTCCTCCTTGAAAATATTCAGAACTTCCTGGGATTCGGGTAATCATCTCTCCCAACATTCCTCCGGTGCAGGATTCAGCTACCGCTAATTTTAATTTCTTGGTTTTTAGTAAATTTCCCACTACTTCTTCGATGGTCTCTTCATCGCTCCCATAAATATAATTACCCAATATTTTGGTTAATTGATTAACCGAAGATTGTAACAGTTTTTCTACTTCTTTTTCAGTGGGAGCCTGGGTAGTTACCTGGACCTGAATATCTTCCGGATTAGCATAGATACCAAAAGAAAAATTAGTTTGCTTGTTTATATAGTCGCGAATAAGTTCATTAACTGATGACTCTCCAAGACCGGTAACTTTTAATATTTTTGACTTTTTAATTAGAGAAGGTGGAAATTTTTCTTTTAGATAAGGGATTAGATTTTCTTCTATCAGATTTTTCATCTCATGGGGGACACCGGGAAAAGAACATATAATTTTGTTATCTTTTTCTAAAATCATAGCCGGGGCAGTGCCATATTGATTAATGATAATTTTGGCTCCTTCCGGAAAGTAGACTTGCTTGAGATTGCTCGGAGAAATTGTTTTATTAATTTTTTTGAGAATTCTTTTTAAATTTTCTTCAGCTTCCGGATATTTTATTAGTTTAAGATTTAGAGCCCTGGCAATGGTTTGGTAGGTAATATCATCTTCCGTAGGTCCCAGTCCACCGGTGGTAATTATTAGGTCAGAACGTTGAAGGGCGAGTTTTAAAGTGGATAATAAAGATTCAGGATTATCACTGACAGCTGAAATATGCTCTAAATCAATACCTAATTCAACTAATTTTTTGGCAATAAAATTAGCGTTGGTATCGGTGATTTGTCCTCTTAATATTTCACTACCGATACTGATAATTTCTGCTTTCATCAATTTATTTACCTCTCCTTAATTAACCGTCTATGTGTCCTTGTCCAACACGGCACGCCGTGTTGCTACTAAATACTACTTGCTGCTTTTTTATCTTTTTCTTTATTTCCTTCCTTTCTCTTAACGCAATACTTGATACCCTATACGCGATACAAACTTATTTAGGCCACTGTTTTTTGGGGAAATAATTATATGAAAGAAAGTAGCGATTAATTACTGCATTGGGCCATTTGCTAATTATTGCCATTTTTTTCTTGGTTAGAAGCCTGCGTATTTCAATATACTTAGCAAAAGTAATAAAATCTTTATAGCTTCCTACAAATTTTTTAGGCCAGTCTTTAGCCAGGGGATGGTGAGGATTTTTTATGCTTTTACTTAACTCCTGGTATCTTTGAGCCATATTCTTTATTTTGATTCTTTTGCCAATTTTTTCAAATATTACTTCTGGATGTAATTTCTCCCATCCCAAAGGTAGCGACCCGTGTTCACCCCATTGCACATTTATCCTGGCCCTTTGATTGCAAAGATTAGCATCTTTAACCGCTTCTTCTGTGGAGAGGATAGCCTTATGAAAATAAGTATATACTCCGGTTACTTCCCCTTTATTTTTATTAAATTCTATCCATACCACTTCATGATCTGAAGGGTCATTATCTCCCGGATAGTCTATATCATCTTCCCAGAATAGATTATAGGCAATAATTGATTTTATCGGATGGATTACTGCTACTAAATCCTTTAGTTTGAAAAATTCTTTAGGATTTATAAATAATCTGGGAGCGTATTTTTCTACCAATTTTAAATCATCCTCTGAAGCCATATGAGGAGGGTCTAATTTTAGAACTATTTCATATTCACTGCTTGCTTCCATCAATCTCCTCATTAAGTGGTAGGCATAACCAAGACGATAATGATAAAGAATATTTTTAGGTTGTAATTTTAAACCCTTTTTATAATTTTCAATAACTCTATTAAATATTATCGGGTTTCTTCCATAAGCCTCATATGTGGATAGAGCTATATCACCTTTTTCGAAATAATTTTCTAACATTTTTTATTACCTCTTATTTGAGGAAAATTCTGTTTGATTTTTCTGCATCCTTATTTATTATTCGACATTTTTTTAAAAAATCCTTCTTTTCATTTATCACTGAATTATAATTTATGTTCTATAATATTATAAAATAAAATTAAAAAATTTTAAAAGGATAGTTGAATAATTAATATTAGTATATTATAATTGCCTATAATTTAAAAGTAGAGAAGATAGTATAATAAAAATAAAGAGAAAGGGGTGAGAAAAAAAGCATGGAAATAGTAATGAGCATGATTGATAGAGTGATGGATTCAAACATTTATATAGGGGCAGGAATTATTTTTTTATCGAGAGTTTTGGATGTATCTATAGGAACTTTTAGAGTTCAAATGATAGTAAGAAGAAAAAAGCTTATTGCCGGTGTGCTTGGTTTTTTTGAAGTTTTGATTTTTATCTTGATAGTAAGTAAAGTGATACAGGATATTGGGAATTGGCTTAATGTCATTGCCTATTGTGGAGGTTTTGCCATAGGAAATATAGTTGGGATATATATATCTGAAAAAATTTCCAAAGAGATAATTTCTGTGGGTATTATTTCCAAAGGTAAATGGCAGGAGATTGAAGAGAAACTTCGGGAAGATGGATTCGGAGTTACCCGAAATGTTGGATATGGTAAAGATGGAGAAGTTCAAGTCTTAAGGGTAATATGCGAAAGAAATTATTTTCCTAAAGTAAGGGATACCTCTTTAGAATATGACCGAAAAGCCTTTATCACTTCCTATCTTCTTACCGGTAAATATGGTGGCCGTATGTATGGGATAAAGAGTAAGCTTTAATAATTGTTCCAAAGAGCTTTTAAATGTCTGGGTTTATCGATATCCAGAGCGATTTCCGGAGGAGAGAGGATAGCTTTTCCTTTATAACCTCCTAATAATTCAGGGACTCTCTTTTCCAGATCCTGGATAGATAGATATTTTCTTAAGTATTTTGCGGTTATTCGAGCCCCTAAGAGTCGAGCCATTTTTAAAGGATGTTTTCTGAAATAGATAAAATCGTTGATTGTATCTGCAAAATCAGTGATAATCCGAGGATTTATTAAAAGAATATTTCCCCCGGTAAAAGTTCCTTCAATAAGATTAGCATAAACCCTTCTTAAATCTGAAGAGGGGTAAGACCGTTGGTAAATTTCTTTATCGATTATAGGATAATAAATATCAAACCCAGGCAACCCGTAACACTCTTTTATAAAAAAATCGATATGTTTTTTGGTTATTAAAGGGGCATCACAAGTTGAGATTAATATTAAAGGGTCTTTTTTGAGGGATAAAATTCCTGATTTCAAGGTATCGGGAATAGTTTGACCGTCGGAAATGGTTAGATGGACCAGATCTTTTATTAATTTTTGTACTTCTTCAGGTCCTGCCACTATGATTTTATCAGTGTATTTTGATTTTTTTACAGCTTCTATAATATAAAGTATCATGGGTTTGCGGCGAGGGCCTATTTCAATTAAGGCTTTATTTTCTTTGCCGGTGAATTTTCTCATACTTATTTTGCTTTTTCCACCAGCCAGCAGCAAGACATTTATTTTTTTTAGCATAATTTCCCCCAAGTCTACTGTAGATAAAATATTTGTGTTTAGGAGCTGAATTGTGTATCTTATATTTAACACTAACGTCTAATTTAAATTATATAATAAAAACATTAACAAAACAAAAAAGGAGAAGATATATGTTGGAAAATATTTTTAAATATGCTATTTTTTTGACTGCCTGGGGATGGGCAGGGTTTGCAGCTGACCAGAAGGGCTTGCGGATTTTTGTTTTGCCGGAAGAGAGAAAAGAGAATGTTCTTTTTAGAATAAGAAAAGAGTTAAAATATAATAATCTTTTCGAAGATGATAGAGGATGGGAAAGTTTAATTGGAAAGGTTAAAGAATATTATACCGGTAAGAAAGTTGGTTTTACAGATTACCAGTTGAGTTTAGATAGTTATACGAATTTTCAAAGGAAAATATTAAAGACAGTTAGGGAAATTCCTTATGGTGAAATCAGGTCCTATAAAGAGGCAGCAGAAGCAGCCGGTTATCCTCGAGCATATCGGGCAGTGGGAAACACCATGAGAAATAATCCTTTACCCTTAATTGTCCCCTGTCATCGGGTCATAAAAAGTGACGGTAGTTTAGGAGGTTTTTCCGGAAAAGAAGGGATTGCTTTAAAAAGGAAGATGATAGATTTAGAATCTGAAGGAAAAAAATAATAACAAAAGTTTATTTAAATTAAAGCCGTTTCCATATCTTTATCGTCTTTATCAGCGTAATAAGTAGCAAGCTTGGCTTGAATCTTGGATATAATCTCTTCCAGAAGATAGGTAGGGGCTAAATTATATCGGACGATACTTTCATAAAAAATCAGCTTAATTAATTGGCTATGGGTTAATCCTACTTTACTTGCCATAAAGGTTAAAGAGCCAGTTAGAGATAAAGCAGGTGTACCGTTTACATCTATAATGTAGGGGTTTCCTGATTCATCTTCCTTAAAGTCAATTCTGATAGCGTCACTGGCTCCCACTGCATCAAAGGTATTTATTGCTATTTGGGCAAGTTTTTTAAATCTTTTATCATTTCGATAGATTATTTCAAATTTTTCTCTCATCTTATATTCTTTATTTTTTGTGGAAGTATATCTAATGCCATAGTCTTTGGGGAAACCGATAATAGGCAAAATGTATTTTTTAGCTTTACTGCCCAGGACTCCCACAGTATATTCTCTTCCGGGTAAATATTTTTCTATGATTAATTTTTCAGGACCCAATTCTTTTTTTAGGCAAAGAAATCTGTTTTTCAGTTCTTGCAGATTATGTACTACAGATTTAGGAGTAATGCCGATACTGTCTCCTCCACCAGCTGGTTTTATCATCAAGGGGAATCCTATTTTCTTTATTTGGGAGAGTAATTTTATTTTATTAAACCGAATATGGGTATCAAAAACAAAATAATCGGGAATCAGGACGTTTTCCTCCCTGAGTTTAACATAAGTAAGGTCTTTATTGCGGCAGATTTCCATGCTTTTAATACCGGAGAGGGCGCAGGGGATATGGTATCTATTTAACTGTTTACGGACCATTGCCGCGCCATGCCCGCTATAAAAGGTATGAGGGATATCTTTATATCCTTCTGCCAGGACAAAAGCCAGATCAATAGGTTGATGTTTGCTGATAAACTCATCTAGTTGTTCTGGCGCAAGAAGGTCTAAAGATAAAATATTATTATTATTAGTATTAATCAAAGCCTTGCGAATAGCGTCCACATCTTCTGTGGGGATACATTCTCTAAAAAGTCCCTTATGTTCTCTCTGGCTTACCTGGTTATAAGCAAATAAAATATTTTTTATCATAGATTCATCCTTTTTTGTTTTGGGAATTTTTATTTACTCCAAATAGGTAATAGTTCCCAAAAATTTATTTTTTAATGATTTGCTTTGCCGGCTAATTCAGTAATTATTTTGGTCTCTCCGATTACAATTAGTAAATCGTCCTTTTTTATTACATCTTTTGCCCGGGGTGAGATATTAAAGCCATTATTTCTCTTTATAGCTAAAACGTTTATTCCATATTTATTCCGCAGATCAAGTTCACTTAAAGATTTATCTACGAATTCGGGCAAGGCTTCAATCTCCATAATATTATAATTAGGTTCCAGTTCTACATAATCTTTAATATTTGGGGTGATTAATCTTCGAGCGATTCTTGCCCCCATATCTCTTTCGGGAAATACGACTTTATCCACGCCAATTTTTTTTAAAATCTTTGCATGGAGATTGTTTTGGGCTTTAGCGATAATATATTTTAGTCCCATTTCTTTTAACATCATAGTTACCAAGATGCTTGCTTCTAAATCGGTCCCGATGCTTACAATAGCCGCATCAAAATTTTTTACCCCCAATTCTTTTAAAACTCTTTCCTCAGTAATATCAGCCTGCACTGCCTGAGTTATCTTATCTTTTAAATCATTTACTCTTTCCTCATCATTATCTACTCCCAGAACTTCATGCCCTAATTCAACCAGGGTTGTGGCTACTGCCGAACCAAATCTTCCTAAACCAAGAACTATAAATTGTTTCATTAAAAAATACCTCCTTTTATCCTACCATAATTTTTTCTTCAGGATATTTAATCATTTCTGGTTCTCGTTTTTG
>CAZWFH010000064.1:0-7830 GCA_964632105.1 uncultured Atribacterota bacterium | reverse complement strand
AACAAAGCAAGTGATAAAAAGGTGGTAGACTTTTATTTGTCATACAACCGTTACCCGGTTGAAGAATTAAAATCAGGTTGGTTAACTGTATCAACTAACTCTCATCTTGCAATTGATAACCTGCATTTGAAATTAAGGACTAGTATGAACTGATAAATTGATAAACTGGGTAACCAAGTAAACTTGCACCTAGTAGCTGAAAACTTGTATTTAATCTAACGACTATCGATTCTATAGAAGGCTAATTAAATACTAGAAATGAGTTTGAATGGGTCAATTGGTATTAACTGGTAAACAGAGTAACTGGATAACTGGGAAACTAATACGCTATATGCTCCACGCTAATATTTTTAAAGGAGATTTTAATTTATGAGTCGTCCAACCTGGGATGAATATTTTATGGAAATAACTGAATTAGTTTCCAGGCGTTCCACTTGTTTAAGAAGAAAAGTTGGAGCAGTAATCGTAAAAGATAAGCGAATACTTACTACCGGGTACAATGGTGCACCTAAGGGGCTTCCTCATTGTTTGGAAATAGGATGTTTAAGAGAAATAAAAAAAGTTGCTTCCGGAGAAAGGCAGGAATTATGTAGGGGATTACATGCTGAACAAAATGCTATTGTACAGGCTGCATTACATGGCTTAAGCATAAAAGGCAGCGTATTATATTGTACAACTCAACCTTGCGTTACTTGTGCTAAGATGATTATAAATTCAGGAATAAAGAAGATTATTTATAAAGAAAAATACCCTGATGAATTAGCACGAAAGATGCTAAAAGAAGCAGGAGTAGTTGAGATTCATTATGAATAAAATAAAAATTGCTATGATTTTCGGAACTCGTCCCGAAACCATAAAGATGTTTCCTATAATTTCAGAAATAAAAAAATACCCCCAGCTTATAGATTATAGAATCATAGTTTCTGCTCAACATCGGGAAATGTTGGATCAGATGTTAGAAATTTTTCAGATTAACTCTGATTACGATTTAAATATTATGGAACAAGGTCAATCTTTATCAGATATTACCAAGAATTGTCTTTTAGGCATTGGAAAAATATTAAAAGAAGAAAAACCGTCTATGGTGTTAGTACAGGGTGATACTACTACTACCTTTGCTGGAGCCTTAGCTGCTTTTTATGAGAAAATAAAAATAGGTCATGTAGAAGCCGGGCTTAGAACTAACAATAAATATTATCCTTTTCCTGAAGAGGTAAATAGACATCTAACCAGTGTGCTGACTGATCTCCACTTTACTCCCACTACCCAATCATATGAAAATTTGCTTTCCGAAGGAGTAAAAAAAGAAGATATTTTTATCTCTGGAAATACTGTGATAGATTCTCTGTTATTAATGATTAAAGAGAACTATATATTTAGAGAATCTCAATTAAAAGATAAAAAAGTATTTGAGAAAAAGATTATTTTAGTGACTATGCATAGAAGAGAGAACTGGGGAGAACCATTAAGAGAAACTTGCCAAGCAATAAATAAAATAATCGACGAACATTCTGATATATCCGTAATTTTTCCTCTACATAAAAATCCTGAAATAAGAAGGAATGTTCAGGAAATCTTACAAAATAAAAAAGATATTTTGCTTCTCGATACTTTAAATTATGATGATATGATTAACTTAATGTCTAAATCATATATTATACTTACAGACTCTGGCGGGATACAAGAAGAAGCGCCTTCCTTAGGTAAGCCAGTATTAGTATTACGGGATGAAACAGAAAGACCAGAAGCAGTTAAAGCGGGTGTGGTAAAACTGGTTGGAACTAACGAAGAAAGGATTTGTAGTGAAGTTGATTTACTCTTAAACAGTCGAGAAAAATATGCGGAAATGTCAAAAAATATCAATCCTTACGGAGACGGAAAAGCTTCAGAAAGAATTGTTAAAAAAATACTATATAATTTTAATTTAATCGATCAAGAGCCTGATGAATTTGAAGCAAAATAAATTAAAATCTTTTTAGCGTATAGCGTACAGCAATTTCGTATCTCGTATCTCGCCAGAAAAACAAGATATATTAATTAAGTTTTTTAATTAAATTTGTAATCATACGAGATTCGTGATTAATTTTTTCTAATATAATTTTTTTATTCTCTTCCTTTATATATTTTAACTCTGTGGTTACTTTATGCCATGCTAATCTAGTTGTTAATTGATTTATAGACAGGCGAGACGCCTGTCCTACAGTTTACTTATCTAGGGCAGACACAAGGTCTGCCCCTACATGTTGTATATTATTATTTTCTTCATGAGATACAAACTTTGCTTCTGTCTTCTATTTTCTTAACCAGTTAACCAGATAACTAACTAACCAACTAACTAATTCTTTGCTAGATACGATTCACGAGATACGAGATACGAATTAGGCATCTGACTTCTATTTCTCTACTATATACGATATACTATATACGATATACTAAATACTAACGACTAACGACTAAATGAGGGTGTAATATTTTTATGTTTCCTATTTGGGATGATGTACCAACAAAAAGGTTTCCCTTAATAACAGTAGCATTAATTGTGCTGAACTCAATAGTATATTTATATCAAGTATCCTTAGGTGAAAGGTTCGCTGAATTTATTTATTCAATGGGATTACTTCCTTTTGAAATTACTCATCATATCGATCTTTTTCCTTCCGGTCCATCACCTATTTATTTAACTATATTTTCCTCTATGTTTATGCATGGCAGTATTGTTCACTTATTAGGAAATATGTTGTTTTTATGGATATTTGGAAATAATGTAGAGGATTATTTGAGTAGAAAAAAATTTGTAATCTTTTATCTTTTTTGTGGAGTAGCTGCCGCTCTTACACAAATATTTTTTAATCCTGATTCTAAGGTACCAATGGTTGGAGCGAGTGGAGCAATAGCTGGTGTATTAGGAGCATATTTGTTGCTCTATCCCCGAGCTAAAGTAACTACGGTGATTATTTTTGGTTTTTTTATAAGATTGATTAAAATTCCCGCGGTAGTAGTATTAGGTTTTTGGATAATATACCAATTTTTATATGGTATATCTTCTTTAGCGGTTAAATCAGGAGAAGGCGGAGTGGCCTGGTTTGCTCACATTGGTGGCTTTATTTGCGGAATTATAATAATTAAACTATTTAAAACGTTTGTAAAATAGTATCGAGTATCGAGTATATAGTATGTAGTATATAGTAAAGAAAACAAAAGAAAAAAAAGTAGGGGTTTGATTTATCAAACCCGTAAAAAATCCGGGGCGGATGAATCCGCCCCCTACACAAAAAACAATACAATACTAGAATAAGTTTTGAATTTTAAATTATGGTTTTTAATTTTTAGCTTTAAATTTTACGCTTTATTAATTTTTTTATACGTTCAATACTATTTTCCTAACGCAATACTCGATACTCGATACCATATACTCGATACTGTATGTAAGGATTGATAAATATACTTAAGTAAGTTATAATTTTAGAAATATCGAAAAAAATTAGCATAATAAAAAGGAAGGGATAAAATATGATAGGTACTGTTACCTTAAACCCTGCGATAGATGTGATTTTAGAGGTTAGTAATTTAAAAATAAATCATTACAATAAAGTTCTAAATGCCCGTACAACTTCTGGTGGCAAAGGGATAAATGTGTCTAAAGCTGTTAGGGGATGTGGCAGAGAAACTATCGCTGTCGGATTTTTAGGAGGCGGCAGAGGGAGAATGATAGAAGAAGAACTAAGAGAAATAGGCATAACTACTAATTTTTGGCATATCGAAGAGAAGACTAGAAGTAATGCGATTATTTCAGATAAAGAAACGGGGCAGCATACCTTACTTAGTGAGCCAGGACCTAAAATTACAGAATATGACTTAGAGATGCTAAAATCAATCTTTTATCGGGTTATGTCTCAATGTAGTGCAGTTACACTATCTGGAAGTTTACCTCGAGGAGTTCCTGTAAACATATATGGTGATTTAATTTCCATTGCCAAGGAAAGAGGGGTAAAAACTATTTTAAATACTTCCGGAGAACAATTTATAAAAGGTTTAGAGAAAAAGCCTTTTTTAGCAAAGCCTGACCTTCGAGAAAGCAATCGAGTTTTTGGAATTAAAATTGATAAGGAAAGAGATGCGATTAAAGCAGCAAAAGAAATTGTGCAGAGAGGGGCAGAAATTGGTGTAGTTTCTCTGGAACAAAAAAAAGATATAATTGCTACCCGAGATGAAATATGGTTTGCCGAGACTGACTATCATGAAATCGTAAATTTAATCGGAGCAGGCGATGCCTTGATTGCAGGATTTGCAATTGCCTTAACCGAAGAGGGGAAAAATCTTGAGGAAGCAATAAAATTTTCTATGGCCTGTGCTTTAGCCAGCGCCCTAAGAGAAGAAGAGGAATTTGGTTCAAGAGAAGAGGTAGAGAAATGTCTTCAATGTGTTAATGTTAAGAGATTATAAAGATAAATAGAGAGAGGATAATCTAATTGAAAATAAAGGATCTTATGATTCGGGATGTTACCAGTGCTTTAGCCACATGTAAATTGGTAGATTTAATAGGTATATTATCCAGGCACAAAATTACCGGGCTTCCAGTAGTCAATAATAATCAGGAGGTTATCGGATTTATATCTCTACACGATATAATCAGAGCTACTCTGCCGAACTATTTGGGAATTATAAATAGTGATTCTATTCTTTCTGAATTCATACAATTATCTAAAAGTTTAAAAGAATATTCTCAACGTCCAGTAGAAGAATTTATGAGAAAGAATATTGTTACTATCGATGAAGATGACAATGAAGTTTTAGCAGCGGATTTGCTAATTAGAAATAAAATACAAAGGCTTCCTGTCTTGCGAGATAGTAAATTAGTGGGAATAGTAACTCTAACTGATATTTGCCGAGTGCTTATGAACAATGATGAAAATAAGAATAATTAAAGGCGATAAGATAGACTAAAAAGTATTTTAATTTAATTAATAATTTGAAAAGGATTAGAAAATTATATAATGAAAAAAAGGTTATTTATAACTTTTGAAGGTCTTGAAGGTTGTGGGAAAACTACCCAAGCAAAGATGCTTTTCGATTTTTTAATTAAAAAAAGAATTCCTTCTATCTATACTAAAGAGCCGGGAGGAACAAAGATTGGAGATAAAATACGTAAAATTCTTCTCGACCAAAAAAATGATGGTATGGATTATAAAAGCGAAATGCTATTATTTTTAGCTTCTCGGGCAGAAAATGTCAGATTAATAATTATACCAGCGTTAGAAGAGGGGAAGGTAGTTATATCTGATCGTTTTTATGATTCTACCACTGCTTATCAAGGGTACGGAAGAGGTATAGATTTAAAAATTATAAAGCATCTAAATAACTTGGTTGTGGGGAAAGCCATTCCTGATTTAACCTTCATCTTAGATATTGATCCATACGAAGGATTAAGGAGGTCAGCTTCTTTTGGTAATTCGCATGAAATGCGATTCGAAGAAGAATTTTTAAATAAAAAAATTATCGAAGGAAAATTATTTTTAGAAAGAGTTCGACACGGCTATTACCAATTATCTCGTGAAGAAACAGGAAGAATTAAAATAATTGATGCTAACAGGAACAAAGAAGATATATTTGAAGAAATAGTCAAAATTGTAAAAAGAAAAATATCGGAGTAAGTTATGTCTTTCAAAGATATAGTTGGACAGGAAAGAGCAATAAAAATACTGACAAAATCTCTAAAAGAGAACAGGATTTGCTCATCTTATATTTTTATCGGTAGCGAAGGGACTGGGAAAAAGCTAGCGGCTATAGAATTTACCAAGGCGGTAAATTGCTTAAACCTTAGTGAAGATTCAGAAGCTTGCGAAGATTGTCAATCGTGTATTGAGATTACTAAGCAATGCAGCCCGGATTTAAAAATAATTGAACCAATTAAGAGTTCGATAAAGATTGAACAAATACGAGAAATGCGAAAAGAGATTGGACTGAAGCCTTTTAAAAATAAAAAAAAGATATACATAATAGACAAAGCAGAAAAAATGACCATTGAGGCGTCAAACTGTTTATTAAAAACCATTGAAGAGCCGCCTTATTACGCAATAATAATTCTCATTTGCTCAAAGATAGATCCAATTTTACCTACTATAGTCTCACGTTGCCAGATAATAAATTTTGGATTAATATCCTCCTACAAAATAAAAGAATTTTTATTAAATAAAAACAAAAATTTGGAAAAAGAGAAAGCTGAAATTATTTCTAAATTAGCTCGAGGAAGTATAGGAAGCGCTTTAAAATTATTATCAGCTAAGGAATATTTTATTAGAAGGGAAGAAGTACTAGACTACTTATCAACCATATCTCCCGGGAAATATGGTGACGATATTTTTGCAAAAGTTGAAAAGATGTTATCTGAAATAGATATATTAGAAGAGATTTTAGAAATGATAAAATTATGGTATCGGGATATTTTAATTATTAAAAATACAGGAGATCAAAAGTATATTGCCAATTGCGATAAATTAGAAATACTTGAGGAAAAATCTCAAATTTATTCTCAGGAAATTCTAATTGATATTTTGGATTATTTAGAACAGATTGAAGAATATTTGATAAAAAATGTGAATAAACGTCTTATTTTAGAAAGATTGTATATAAAGATGGTAGGTGTTGAGTATTGCCTAAAGTAACTGGTTTAAAATTTGCCAAAACAAATTATATCTATTATTTTAAAATTAATAATAAAATTATATTAAAAAAAGGGGATATTTGTTTAGTAAAAACAGCTATTGGTTTAGACCTGGGCAAAGTAGTGATCCCTTACAAATATATAAAAAATAATGAAATAGATACACCGCTTAAAAATGTACTTAGAAAAGCGAATAAAGAGGATTTTAAGAAACTCGAAATAATAAAGCAAGATGAAATTAATGCATCAAATATATGTAAAGAGAAGATTAAAAAATATAAATTGCCCATGAAATTAGTTTACGTAAAGTATTTATTTGATAAAAGTCGGATAATATTCTATTTTGTTTCTACTCAGCGAATAGATTTTCGAGAATTGGTTAAAGAATTAACTAAAATCTTTAAAACTAAAATCGAGCTGAGACAGATTGGAGTAAGAGATGGAGCAAAATTAATAGGTGGAATGGGAATTTGTGGGAGAGAACTATGCTGCGTTTCTTATATTCAAAAATTTACTCCAATTCATATTAATATGGCTAAAGTACAAAAAATTGCTCTGAATCAATCTAAAATATCAGGCCTTTGCGGTAGATTAATGTGCTGCCTATCTTACGAATCTGAGTTCTATAAAGAGAGCTTAAAAAAGTATCCTAAATTGAGAGATAATGTTGAAACAGAGAAAGGCAAAGGAAAAGTTATAGAAATAAATGTGTTAAAGAAATATATTATAGTTGAATTAGAAAGCGATTCCAGCAGCAAGAATGGTGGTATTAAAAAAAGAATTAAGATACCCGAAGAAGAATTAGAAAAACAGGGAATAAAAAGTAAAAGTGCAAAATAATAATGAAAAAATCGAAGGTCTAGGAGATAAAAGACTAAAAATTATTCAAGCAAGGGATTCATATCGTTTTTCGGTGGATTCTATTTTGCTAATTAATTTTATTAGAATTAAAAATTATGAAAAAATTATTGATTTAGGAACTGGTTCCGGAATAATTCCTCTGCTTTTAATTGGTAAAAAAAAAGGATTATCTATTTATGGAATTGAGATACAAAAAGATTTAGCAGATATGGCCAAAAGAAGTGTTGAATTAAATAAATTACAAAATGGTATAACTATAATTCAAGAAGATTTTAGAAACCTAAAAAATATTTTTAAAAACCAGCAAT
>CAZWFH010000063.1:0-7863 GCA_964632105.1 uncultured Atribacterota bacterium | reverse complement strand
GTGTCAAATTCATTAATCTATGTGTGGAAAGCTCGCAAAGGGGAGCTTGTTGGGTTGGGTATCAGCACAAGATGATTTAACCGGTAAAACAGGGACCTTGTTCCGTGATATGAAATAATTTATTAAAGATTAACTTTTAGCAAACAAATAATTTGCTTTGATAGTTTTAATTGATTAAAATAATATAAAACATATTTTTAATTATTTGAAAGAACAGGAGGTAGACATAGTGAACAGTGCAAAAGTTTATTTTACAGATTTAAGGGCAAAACCAGGGAAGAACTTGCTGGATAAATTAAAAAGATTGGTTTTAGAAGCCGGGATTAAAGAGATTGATTTTAAGGATAAGTTCACAGCCCTAAAAATTCATTTTGGGGAACCGGGAAATCTTTCCTATATTCGACCTAATTATGCGGCTTGTATCGTAAAATTGATTAAAGATTTCGAGGGAAGGCCTTTTTTAACTGATGCCAATACTCTTTATTATGGGAAGAGAGCCAATGCCGTAGACCATTTAAATACGGCTATGGAAAATGGATTTAATCGGATTGCCGTAGGATGTGATGTTATTATCGCCGATGGCTTGAAGGGAACTGAATATCGGGAGATTCCCATTAACCAAAAACATTGTAAAGCACCCAGGATAGCTGCAGCCATTGCCGATGCCGATATTATTATTTCTCTGACTCATTTTAAAGGTCATGAAATGACCGGTTTCGGAGGTGCCCTGAAAAATTTAGGGATGGGCAGTGGTTCCCGGGCTGGCAAGATGGAGATGCATTCTAACTCCAAACCCAAGATCGTTCTTAAAAATTGTATCGGTTGCGGCCAGTGTATTAAAAACTGTTCCCAGGTAGCTATTCATTTTAATGAAAATAAAAAGGCGGAAATTGATTATCAAAAATGTATCGGCTGCGGTCAGTGTGTAGCAGTATGCCAATACAGTGCAGCTGTAGTAGGTTCTGATGAATCGGGAGGAAATGTTCAGGAAAAGATTGCAGAATATACCTATGCAGTATTAAAAGACAAACCTCATTTTCACATCAGTTTTATTATGAATGTTTCACCTTACTGTGATTGCTGGGGTTATAATGATATGGCAATAGTACCGGATATCGGAATGGCCGCTTCCTTTGACCCTGTGGCTTTGGACAGAGCGTGTGTCGATTTGGTAAATAAAGCTCCCATGATCAAAGGAAGTATTCTGGAAGAGAAGCATTTTCATTTTGGTGAAGATAAATTCACCCATGTTCATATTGATACCGATTGGAAGATAGGTCTGAATTATGCAGAAAAGATAGGTCTGGGCACACAGAATTATAATTTAATTATAGTTAAATAAAATAAAATAAGATGGAAAAATATACGGTTCTTTAATAGTTTAAAAACCTGCCAGAGAACCGTCCCCTGGTAGCAAATATGGATAAACAAGAGATAATTAAAAAAACTGAAACTTTTGTAAAGGAAACCTTGGGTGAAGATAGTACCGGGCATGACTGGTGGCATATTTATCGGGTAAGGAATTTGGCTAAACGGATTGCCCAGCATGAAGGTGCGGATATCTTTATAGTGGAATTGGCTGCTCTTTTACACGATGTTGGGGATTATAAATTCTTTCATGGAGATGAAGAAGCCGGGGCAGTGAAAGTAAGGGAGTGGCTTTCTTCTCTGGAGATTTCTCCTTTGCTTATCGATAAGATTGTGAGAATTACTTCTCAGATTTCTTTTATGCATACTTTGCCCGATAAGGGCAAGAGGAAAGGCAAAAAAAATTCTTCTGCTCCAGCAGTCTCCAAAGAATTGATGGCAGTGACTGATGCCGACCGTTTGGATGCTATGGGGGCAATTGGTATCGCCCGGGTTTTTACCTACGGGGGATTTTTTAATCGTCCAATTTACGATCCAAACATTAAAGCGAGCAAATCCATAACTAAAGAGGAATATAAAACTACTGAAGCTCCTTCTATTAATCATTTTTACGAAAAATTATTAAAACTTAAAGATATGATGTATACCTCTTTGGGCAGAAAAATGGCCAAAAGGAAACACCGTTTTCTAAATCTTTACTTAAAACAGTTTTTTAAAGAGTGGAAAGGAAAAATGTAACAAAAGGTGCCAGGCACCTTTTGTTACATTTTATTATGCTTAGGACAGGAGGTAAGGATGTTTAAGGATTTTAATGGAACACTAATTATTTTAGCAAGACATGGAGAATGTGAAGGGAATATTAAGGGGATGTTTAGAGGGAGGACAGACTTCCCTTTAAACGAAAGAGGGCTTATTCAAGCCCAGGATTTGGCACAAGAGCTGAAAAAATTTTCTCTTAAGCATATTTATACCAGTCCTCTGTCCCGAGCCAGGCAGACCGCTGAGGCAATTGGCCAAGAATGTGAAATAGAAGTTAAAGTAGAAGAACAATTTAATAATATTGAATTAGGAAGTTGGGAAGGGCGATTTAAGAAAGAGATTGCCAAACTCTATCCCAAGGAATGGGAGCTCTGGGTAAACAATCCAGAAAAACTTCGAGTGAAAGATATGGAGACTCTTTATGATGTGCAAAAAAGGACTAAGGCCTGTCTGGATAGTTTAGTTTCTCAGCACAATGGAGAGATTTTAGTGGTAGTTTCCCACCGGGCGGTACTAAAACCTCTTATTGCCGCCTGCCTGAATATTGCCTCACCCTATTTTTGGAAAATTCATCTGGATACCGCATCTTACAGTCTTTTTTCTTGTAAAGAAGGCAGAGGGTATTGCCTGATACAATTGAATCAGACCAAACATTTAAAAGAATATGTTACAGAGTGGGTCTAAGAAAAATGAAAATTAATCGGAAAAAACAAATATCAAAAAAATACAAAACCTCTATAGGATATTTAGAGGGAACCATCTCAATTATTTTGAACACCCTTCTTTTTGGTTTAAAATACTGGGTAGGAATCAAGACTTTTTCCATAGCTATAATTGCTGATGCCTGGCATACCCTATCTGATTCGCTCACTTCTCTGGTGGTGATTATAGGTTTCAAAGTTTCGTCCAAACCTGCCGATAAAAAACACCCCTTCGGACACGGTCAAGCAGAAATAATTAGTTCGGTTATCATCGGCACCTTATTGGCCGTGGTAGGCGTTAATTTTTTAATTGCCTCTATTCAAAAATTTATAAATCATCAATCCGCTTCTTACGGAAATTTAGCTATAATAGTTTTTATAGTCTCTGTTGTAGTAAAAGAAGGGCTGGCTCAATTTTCTATACGCGCTGGAAAGAAAATTAATTCTCAAGCACTTATTGCCGATGGTTGGCACCACAGAAGTGATGCCCTGGTATCTCTTTTGATTTTAGTTGGAATCTTTGTAGGAGAGTATTTCTGGTGGGTGGACAGTATTATGGGTGCTGCGGTATCTTTGGTCATATTTTATACCACCTACATCATTTTAAAAAAATCAATTAGCACCTTAATCGGGGAAGAGCCCTCTGAGGATTTTGAAGCAGAGATTAGAAAAATTGTCGCTAATAATGTATCTCATGATGTTAAATTACATCACCTTCATTCTCACAAATATGGTGACAATAAGGAATTGACCTTTCATATCAGATTACCAGCAGATATGAGATTGGAAGATGCCCACAAGATTGCCGAAGAATTAGAAGAGAAGATAAGAGAAGAGAAGAATATTGAAACTACTATCCATATAGAGCCAATTATTTCAAGAAAAAAAGATAATAAGTAATCAACATCAATCTATACTTAGGCAGAAGAGTGCCAAGAATAGAGAAAGTTTTTAATTAGTTAAAAATGAATTAAACAACCGTTACATGATTCAATAAATTTCTGGAAAGGAAGGAATAGAAAATGTGGAAGGAATTTAAAAAATTTGCCATGCGGGGAAATGTAATTGACATGGCTGTTGGAATTGTTATTGGAACAACCTTTGGGGTAATTGTAAAATCGCTTGTCTCTGATGTCATTATGCCTCCTATTGGTATGATATTAGGCAAAGTGGATTTCACCAATCTTTTTATAATTCTGAAAGAGGGCAAGATTGCCGGACCATATGCTTCCCTAATCAGTGCTCAGGAAGCCGGGGCAGTTACTGTGAACTATGGTGTATTTGTAAATACAATTGTTAATTTCCTCATAGTTGCCTTTGCTCTGTTTCTTCTCATTCGAGTAATTAATAAAATAAAAGCTCAAGAAGAAACTCTACCCCCGGAGCCAACCACTAAAGATTGCCCATATTGTCTATCTCATATCCCAATTAAAGCAACACGCTGCCCCCACTGTACTTCTGAACTAGTTGTAGAATAAATTAAATACTGTAGCAGCACCGCGTGCTGTGCTGAATGTGCTAAAAGGAAAAATGAAAAACAAAGATAAAAACCGGAAAGGAACAGATTTTGAAGTTAAAATATAAGATAATTATTTTTTTATTATCTTTTTTGATATTCACTTCTCTTTTAATTGGTGTAGACGATGCAGGCACAAATATTCAGGAAGAGATAAATCAATTCCCGGGATTTTCGGGAGTCCTGATAAAAGACTTAAACACTCAGGAAGTACTATTTTCTCACAATGAAGATAAACTTTTCACCCCGGCATCTCTTACCAAAATATTTACCCTGCTGGCTGCTCTGGAAATCTTAGATGAGGAGAAACATGCTTATCCGACTTCTTTCTACTTTTCCAGCACTACTCCCGGAGAGATAAACGGAGACCTGTATATAGTAGGCAGCGGAGACCCCACTCAATCCCCGGAAGTTATCAGAAAGATAGCAGATACTCTGGTGCAAAAGTTTAATATCAGGCATATCTCGGGAGATATTGTATTGGACAATTCAAAGTTTTTGCCCGAAGAGTTTTTAGGAAGGGGATGGATGTGGGATGATAAAAATCCTCTAATCGGAGCATTAACTGTAATGGGATGTAAGGTCAAGGAAAAACAGAATTCCTATCTTAATAACATGCCTCTTCTCTGGGGAAAGATTTTTTCTCAGGAACTATCCAAAAAGGGAGTAAAGATAGGAGGAGATATCAGGATTGGAAAGATCCAAGAGGGTCTATGGGTAAAGTATATTTATTATTCTGATACCCTGGATAAAATACTGGCTTATATGATGAAAAAGAGTGATAATCAGAGTGCTGAAAATATTTTTCGTACCCTGGCTCCGGAGGATAATCCCGAGGGAGTTTCCACTATTGCTCGGGCTATTGCCTCTTTAGAAGAAGTTATTGATACAGCCCTGGGTTTAAAATGGGGAAAAGATTACATCCTTGTGGACGGCTGCGGGCTCTCTGAATATAATCTTACGACACCTACTCATCTGGTCAAAGCAATTACTTATCTTTACCGGGAATACGATTTTAAAATACTGGATTATTTTGCCAACAACAAAGAGAAGGGGACTTTAAAAGAACGCCTGCCTTTTCAGGTATGGGGCAAGACCGGGACCTTATCCTCGGCCTCAGCACTGGCCGGATTGTTGGAAACTAAAAATAAGAGATGGGTAGTCTTTTGCCTTATGGAAAATAATTTTATATTTATAGAAGAAGAGAATGACCCCAAAATTTTTGAAAACAAAATAATAGAATATATTTACGAAAATTTGTAGCACCACGGCGTGCCGTGCTGAATGTGCTGAAAAAGAGGACACGATTCACCGTGCTGAGCCTATTATTTATTTGATTTAAGATAAAGCGGTGAACATATACAAATGATACATATAAAAATAATCTACAAAAATTATACATAAAAAAGAGAATTTTTTAAAATAATATAGAATGTTAGTAATATAAATTGTAAATATTTAAGAAATATTCATATTATAAAAATTATGTTTTTGAATATCTATATAGAGATTAATAAATATCGATTTTTACGGAGGTGTAATTTTAAAAATGAAAGACGAGGAAAAGACAAAAGTCCAGCTTATTAAAGAAATGCAAAAAATGCGCGAAAAGGTTGCCGGCTTAGAAGAAACAAAACTTAAATATAATCAGATAGATAAAAAGCTTAAAGAAACTCATAAAAAATTACAAAAAATTATAGAAGGTACTGCCAATATTATTACTAAAATAGTTGAAATAAGAGATCCCTACTCCATAGGCCACCATCAAAAAGTCTCTAAACTTGCAACCGTCATAGCCCAAGAGATGAAACTTTCTCAGGATAAGATTGAGGGAACCAAGATTGCTTCCTTGGTTCATGATATCGGAAAGGTTAATTTGCCCACTGAAATTATAAGTAAGCCTAATAAATTAATTGAAGTAGAATTTAATTTAATTAAAAATTATCCCAAAGTAGGTTATGATATCTTAAAAAAAGTAGATTTTCCCTGGCCTATTGCCGAAATTGTCTTTCAGCATCAGGAAAAAATAGATGGTTCAGGTTATCCGAGAGGATTAAAAGGTGATGAAATTTGTGTAGAGGCAAAAATATTAGGGGTAGCAAATGTAGTTGAAGCGATGTCTTCTTATAAATCTTACCGGCCCGCTCTTAGTATTGATGAAGCTTTAGCTGAAATTGTCGAGAATAAAAATATTCTTTTTGACCCGGAAGTAGTAGACACCTGTACTAAACTCTTCAAAGAAAAGGACTTTAAATTTGAACCGTAACAGCACAGCACGCCGTGCTAAATGATACTATATGAAAATAAGTCAAGGGGACGTTTCGTTTGACATGCCCAGTTAAATTTCTTACAATGTTTGACTGGGGACACATCCCATTTTTTTAGATAATTAATTTTTTACTTTTAGATAAAATAAATAGGGAAGGTGTGCCAAGTCAATAATTCGATAACTTTTAGCGGAAAACCTATGGGCTCTGAGGAGTTGTATAGGATGTGTTGTTCATGCTCAGTAATTAGGTAGTTTTTTCTCACTTTTCATAAAAGAGCTTGATTGTGGTACTGTTTGTGTGAGAAGAAAAAGGTTGAGGGAGAATATTTTTAATAATATTAACTTGAAGGAATTATTTAAAAGAATGAAATGTATTTGTCAAGCATAAAGATTTTATTGTCATTTAAAAATCAAAACCGGACTGTTTTTTAATGATTTAAAGTTTAAAAGTGGACTAACCTGGAAGGGTAAAAAAGATGTAATCTAGAACTAAATTCTAAAGAGAAAAGAGGTTCTAAATTATGTCTAAACAATTACACAAAAACTTTACCGACGATCAGGTTAAATCACTTTTTGAAAAATATTCGAAAGGAGAAATCAAACTTGATTATATCTTGCAAATTCTTAGAATCAAAAGAAGTAGATTTTTCGAATTACTGACCAGATATCGAAATGACCCAGATAACTTTTCTATCCAGTATGAAAGAAAAACCATTAATCGAAAAATAAATCCAGATATCGAGAAAAATATTATAAAAGAACTAAAGATCGAAAAAGATTTAATTAAAGCAAAAGATGTACCGATTAACTATTACAACTACAGTTACCTAAAAGATCTTTTAGAACAAAAATATAGCCAGAAGGTATCTTTGCCTACCATCATCGACCGAGCCAAGAGAAATAATTTTTATTTTTTAAGGCCGAAGAGAAAGGCTCATGACAGAGAGGTAATAACTAATTACCCGGGAGAGCTTATCCAACATGATTCTTCTCATCACCAGTTTGCCCCTTATGCTGCTAGTAAATGGTATCTGATTACCTCCCTTGATGATTACAGCCGGTTGATCTTATATGCTGTCCTGGTAGAAAGAGAGACCACCTGGGAACATATCCTGGCCTTAGAGGCAGTTTTATTAAAATACGGGTTTCCTCTAGCCTATTATGTAGATAGTCATTGGACTGCACCCCTCCAACTAGACACATTTAGGAGAAAAATAAGACTTGTTATATAATAAAATAACAAGCAAGAG
>CAZWFH010000062.1:0-8232 GCA_964632105.1 uncultured Atribacterota bacterium | reverse complement strand
TAATTTCCTCCACCACATCCAAAATCCAGAACAATCTGACCTTCCTCAATACCAGCTTTTTTTAAAATTTCTTTACATCTCTCTTCTGTATAATTTTCTATATTATTTTTCATTTTTAACCTCTTTTTTGAAGTTCTCTTATTTAGTTTATCACTACTTGAAATGAAAGAAAGCCTAACAATATAGTATCGAGTATCAAGTATATAGTATCGAGTTAAGAAAGAAAAGAAAAGATAGAAAAGTTATCTTCCTTCTTTCGCTCTATCTACCCTACTAAAGTTTATACTAACATAAAAAGCGGCCAAAAATCAGACCTCCTGTTTTAAACTTTTTTTAGTTTGCTTGGAGGCATCGCCTGGTACGCCGCCTCCTTCGATTCTTATAAAAAACTATCTTCTATACTTCTCATTCTGCATAATTTCTTTCACTGCGTCTGCATATTCAAGGCCAGTCTCAGTAGGAACTCCCCACAAATTTCTGCCAATGATTCTTCCTTCACCACCTGCTTCCATTATTATCTCAGTTGAATTCTCCAAGGCAACTTTCGCCTCTCCAGTTATTCTCGGTCCCCCAGAGAAAATCACAAAAGTCCTGGTTCCAGCCCCCACTACAATCTTAGCTCTCTCAATATGTTGCTCTTTAGTCAGAAGAGAATCATAATTCGGTTTTTTTTGTTCTTCTTCCATCTTTTTTTCATAATCCATCAGTTTTCCCCTGTCTGGCTCAAGTTCTATATACTTTACTGCCTCTGGTATCTTGCCAGAGTACTCCTCTTTTATAAACTCTTCGTACTTCTCTCTTTTCTTAGGTTCTACTACTGAAGGGAACTTTGTTTTTACTATATCTGCTCCTAAAGATTCAGCAGCAGAAACTGCATAGTGACACCACAGTAAACTATCCTTTTTAGTTGGGTCAGGTACCGGCCCTCTAGGATAACTCCATAAAACTAAAGGTAACCCACTGTGGTGAGCTTCCTCTCTTATTTTTCCTATTCTCTCTACGTCTTCTCCAGTCTGTCGAGAACCCAGATAAAAAGATAAACCCACTGCTGCTGCTCCCACTTCCAGAGCGTCCTCTACTGAACCAAACATGGTGGGACGAGGATAATTTTCTATATTTGCTTTTCCGGTATAGAAATGACCATCTAATTTTACCACCAAAGGAACAGAAGGATTAATATCATATTGATACTTCTGGGCTTGACCTACAGATAGTACCAGAGCTGAAAAATCAGCTCGATTAGCCAATTCTATCACTGAGCTTGGTTTAGCTGCTCTTTCCCACTTCCATTCATGGCCAGGTCCGTGTTCAACCAATTGATCAAAGGGAAGTCCTAGAAATGTACCATTGCCGGGGCCATGCTCGTAAAGCATTCTACTCAACTTTTCAGTTACTCCTCTTCCTAGATGTCTTATCTGGTTAACTTTTGGTCTATTAATCATTAAACTACCTCCTTAATAATATTTTTGTTCGTAGATTTTATTCTTTCCGTTCTTAACTTACTCTCCTCAAAAACTTATCTTTTGCAAACTTACTAATCCCTACTGCTACTCGGGTTGTCCCTTTCCAATCTTTCTCTTTCTCACATTCTTAAAACTTGCTCTATTTTCAATATATTTCTCGAGTCTCCCTTTTAATAGATTTCCAATAAGGAGCTAATTTTTCTTTTACTTTCTTTATTAAATTCTTTGTTTCAGCGATTTTTCTGTCTCTTATATCAGGGGCCGATTCTTTAAAATTAATTTTCACTCCGCTGATAGCTGCCACCAAGATCAACCATACTTTTGGCAAAACCTCTAAGTTATAACCTGAACAAATTAAATCAACCGAGCGGTTATCACAAAGTTCGCTGCTTATTTCTCTAACTTTCTTTCCTATCATTTTAAAACCTTCTAAAGTCAAGCCTAAATTAGTTAGTCCATCATCGAAATAAGGGTCAGAACCTCCGTATCTGATAATCATCTGCGGTTTATATTCTCTGGCTAAAGGAAAGATTATTTCATCAAAAATTAGTTCATATGCTTTATCTCCTGTCCCAGCTTCCAAAGGAAGATTAACAGTAAATCCTTTACCTTTTCCCTCACCAATTTCATCAACTGAACCTGTTCCTGGATAGATACCTCTTTGGTGAGTGTCAATAAACAAAACTTTTGGGTCAGAATAAAAAGCCTCAGAAGTTCCGTTTCCTGCGTGAGCATCTGTATCCAAAATTAAAACTCTTTTTAGGTTATATTTTTCTATAGCATACTTGGCAGCTATAACAACATCATTATAAACACAAAAACCTTGTCCATAACCCGAGGTTGCATGATGTAATCCACCACCAATACTTACTGCCTTTTCAGTTTTACTTTGTTGAATGTAATCTATTGCTAAAAGCGAATTTTTAACTACAGCTCTAGCTCCTTCTTCTATCCCTTGAGGTAATTTTTTAGTAGAAGGGTTTACATTGTCCCCACTTATAAACCTGAATAAATTAGATACAGTTTTTCCTCGAGAGGCATCTTTCATAGCCTTAATATAATCTTTACTGTGCCAAAGCTTCAATTCTCCATCAGTAGCTAAAGTAATATTTTCTATCAATTTAAAGCGTTCGTCTTTGCCAAGTTTTTCTCTAAACAATTCTAAAAATTTTTCAAATCTGTCACTTCTAAACGGATGCCCTTCTCCGAAATCATAATTTTTCAGTTTATTACTATAAATTATTATTGTTTTCATTTCTTTGTCTCCTCGTATAATATGTTTATAATAATTAAATATTTAATATTTAGATTAGTTACTATCGACCTTTTTAAGAGACCCCTGTATCATATCTATAGGGAGATGAGAGGGAAAAGCATTTTTTCTTTTGCCAACGAAAAATAATATTATTAAAGAAAATGGTAACAGAAATATTACCGGTGGATAAGGAGGTCTATATGTGCCCAAAAATCCCTCTAAGGAATTAAACCAGGGACCCTTTTCTCCACCAGGGATAGACTCGGTAATTCTTACAAATATATCGGTCCCTGCCAGTATCCATATTAACATACTTGCCATTAATGCCTTAGAGAGCTGGTGAATCTCTAAAAAATTTTTCAGACTGGACAAATAAAAGAGTCCGGCAGATATTACAATAAGTCCTCCCCATCCTCCTCTAAACATGTCACTAGATATCTCAAGAATACCCCAAGAAAAATCATTACCGCCCATTGTTACTATTAAATCAGTAATCCCAAAAATCAAAGTAACAATTCCTAAAACTCCAAAATATATTCTTCCAATTCTATCATTCATTTTATTGCACCCCCAATAATGTCCAAATTAAATTTATCAAGCCACCATATAAAAATATTACTGTTACTAAGACCGCCAAACTACCCAAAAGGTTTTTTCCTCCTTCTTTAAGCAACATTGCAAATGTTGCTATACAAGGGAAATATATGGAAACAAGTACAACAGATGTGATCATTTGATACTTGCTCATATCAATTGCACTAAGTTGGGCAACTGCAAGGTCTTTTCTCAAAAATGCAGCAATTAAAGGCCCCACTGTTTCACCGGGAACCCCGAACCAACCAGTAAGAAGTGGTGTTAGTGTTTTTGCCAACCAATCTATAGTCCCGGTAAGATATAGAATATTTACTATTGCACAACCAAATAACACAAAGGGAACCGCAATTTTTAAAAAGCCTCCTAACCTCATCCGTAGTTTTCTTGATATATTATTCCATAAGGGTTTTTGATAAGGAGGAACATCAATTAGAATTTCAGGGGATTTGCCCGGAACAAGTTTATTTAAGATAAAACCAAAAAGAAAATATCCGAAAATTAAGTATAGCAAAACTATACCTATACTCTCAGGAATTACCTCTTGCATAATTCCCAGTTGAGCACCGCAAGGAATAAATATTGCCAACAAGGTCATCATTATAAAACGTTGTTTTTTTGTTTCTAAAATTCGAGTTGCCGTTACTGCAGGTACGTTGCAACCTAAGGCAAGAATGGAAGGAACAATAGCAAACCCATGCAAACCGATTCTATGAAATATAGTATCTACAAGTACAGCCAGTCGAGGCATATAGCCCACATCTTCTAACAACGCCATCATCAAATAAAATATAAATATTGCCGGTAAAACAACACCTATAGCTACAAAAAGTCCGGAAGTTAGAACCCCAAAAGCCTCAAAGCAATTATCTGCCGCCGGGTCTCCTACAAAGATATAGTAAAACCATCCACCTACACCTGGAAAAACTGATTGTATCCAGGGCAAAAAATGTCCATCAAATAATTTGACAAAAAATCCATCAGTACATAATGTTCCGGCAAAAGAAGAAAATACACTCCAAAAACCATATAATATGGCTATAGCAATAGGAATACCTGTTAAAGGCTTAACGGTAAGTTCTCCCAATGCGTCTTTTAAAGTATGTTTAAATTTACCAAAAGTTAACACTTTATTAGATATTTCTTCAATTAAATTCCATCTCTCATCAGTAGTTAATCTCATTTTATCTCACCTACCTTTTCCATAATTTCATTTATTTCAACTGAAGCTGCTTTTTTTAAACTTAATACTACCTCTTTAAATCCTTTGCCGCTTATAGCAATCGTTGATACTACCGGAATATTAAGAATGCTTTTTAATTTCTCTATATCAATCTGTATATTTTTATCTTCAGCCACATCCCACATATTAAGTGCCAGTACAACTTGATAACCCTTTTCTATTATTTCTAAACAAAGATAAAGCCCTCGTTCTATCTTAGAAGCATCAATTACACAAATTACTAAAGCCCTTTTTTCCTCTTCTAACATCTTTACAGCAACTTCTTCAGCTTTGTCCTTTGGTTCCAAAGAAAATGTCCCAGGAACATCGATAATTTCAAAATCTTCACTAATTCCCTTCATATACCCTTTAGTATAATCAACGGTAGTACCAGGATAATTAGATTCAATAACATTTGCCCCGCTTAGACGATTAAAAAATACACTCTTACCTACATTGGGATTTCCCATTAATAATATTTTTTTCATTTTTTCACCTCCACAATAATTCTATCAGCTATACTTAATGCTAAGGAGGTATGAGCTCCATCAACCTCTACTACTATTGGGCCTTTTAGAGGATGTTTAGTAATCATTTTAAGATTCTTGCCAACCCTTATACCCATACCAGCTAGCTTATTTTTTAAATCCTGTTCAATGCTTCCTACCCTGCCTTCTTCTCCATAATTCATTTCAGATAGTTTCTTTTTCATTTTTTTACCTTCCTTTTATTATTCTAATTTTTCGGGCCATACCTCTACCCAGAGCAATTACACTTCTATTGGCTTCTACCACCACAGGACCCTGTATCGAGGATATCATACGAATATTATCTCCCTCTTTTATCCCTCTTAAGTATAATCTCTGTCTGAAGCGTCGCCCTCCCTCAATATTAATAATTCTTGCCCATTCTCCAGGTTGTAATTCATAAAGAAATTTAGGGGTCAATTTTTTACCTCCATTCTATTTATTAATATATAATGCGACGCATTCTCAATAATAACTCAAAAAAATTTATTCCTTTTCAGCTTTTATCTTTTTATAACAATCTTCACAGTATCCTTTTATTCCTAATCTATGTTCTATAGGTACAAAGTTGTGTTGTCTACAAACTTCTTCTTGTAATTTTTCTATTTTTTCATTATAAAACTCGATAATTTTTCCACAATTGACACAAACGAGATGATCATGATGTTTTTTATTAAAAATATTTTCGTAACTTATCTTATCTTGACAGCGTAAAGTTTCGGTAATCAAACCACTTTTAAGCAACAAAGGAATTGTCCTGTAGATAGTTGCTCGGGATATATGATTACCTTGTTTACGCATTTTTTCAAAAAGCTCCTCCACATCAAAGTGTTTATAGAACGAAAACATTGCCTTTACAATAGACTTTCTTTCAGAAGTATATTTTAATTCTTTTGATTTTAGAAATTCTTCAAATTTCTGTTCTGCATTAATCAATTAAAATCTCCTTAATTTTTATTGCAATTGAGTCTCAATATCATTTTAAAATATTTATTTTTATTTGTCAAATAATTTTAAAATATTTTTTTATTAAAAATTATTATAACTTCCGGATTCGGTTCTTCTCGAAAAACCTATTTCCTTCAAAATACTTTCTATCTATTTTTTATTCTTCACAAAGAATAAATGAGTCAGACACTTACAACCTGAAGAACCAAAACCCTTTTTAATTATTTCAGTAGTTGGAACCTGACAAAATACTTCCGCAGTTTGGCATTCCATCTTTTTATCAATAGTCCAAATCTGCAATATTTTCGCCTTTTTATTCTCTAAAAGATAATCTATATGCCAAAATATCCTTTTCTCTTTTCTTAAGTGTCTTTGCAATCGTGTCTCTAAGCAACCTTTAGCCGAACCAATATAAATATAATCTCCTTCTTTAAAAGACACTTCTCCCAATTGACCCACTCTGATTTTTAAATCTTTAGATATATATATTAATAATATGTAAGTAGCTTCTATTTTTTTTATAATATTTATAACTTATTTTCACCTACTTACTAAAATCATATCTCCTACATTACAACCAACATCCTCTGCTATTACCGGACACTTTACTCTAAATAGAAAAAATATAGGTCTATCTTCCTCTGAAAGAGCCTCGTAATTTCCCTGTCCTTTACTGATAATTAATTCTGCCTTTTGGTATAATCTAATAAATTCAGGAGAACAATATTTAAGTAATGTGCCTGGTGCATCTGAGCCGCTCGAAATAACCTTTGCTGTTCTATTTATTCCACAAAATAAAGCATCTTCTATTAAAGCATCATTAATAATAGGCTTACCCTTTACTACATAAATTACTTCTTTCCCCAGTTCTTTTACCAGCTCTTCTATTAACAATCTATCAAAAACTACCTCTCCGGCATTATCAGCTAAATAAATTAGAGTATCAACCTCATTTAAGGCTTCTTTAAATTGTTTATATTTAAAAATAATTGAGTTGTTTTTATTGTCAGTTTTAAAATTCCCTTGAAAAAGATAATCTATTTCTTTTGGCACATCTAAGGAATTTTTCGCTCCATAATCGATAATATTACCGATAATAGATAATTTCAAAGCAGTTAAAAGCCCATCCTCTGAATTATTTATTTCTTGTTTTAATTTAGGGTAAAGTTTCAAGGCAAACTTATTGCTATTTTCTTTAATCTCTTTAAAAGGGTCTTTTACGCCGGATATTTTTCCGACTAAATTATGTATCTCTCTTCCCATCTCTGGAGGACTCGCTTCTAAAGGGAAATCGGGTATCAATTGAGAAATTTTATCCACAATCTGCTTTTGCTTAATCTCATCTGTTCCCGCAATTCGAGCAGCATCTAAGGCCTGTCTGTAAAAACAGGGGATACAATCTAAATAGGTTTTCATCTAATCTATATATACTCCTAATAAATTTATTATCTTTTTCCTACATATCTTCCTAACCCAAAATAAGCTCCCTGAACATAATACAAAGGATCTAATTGTCCTTTTTGTTTGGCAAAATTTTTCAAAAAAAGTTCCCGGTCTATTGATATCGTTACTACTTCTCCAATTATAACAACTCTGGTCTTAGTTATTTCGTAAATATTCAATAATTTACACTCAAAATGAGACCTACACTCTGCAATCAAAGGTGGATTTACTTTTGAAGCTGGGATTGAGGTGAATTTTGCTTTTTCAAATTCATCTATTTCGGCAGGAAATTTTATTCCGGTAAGATTTACTTTTTCTAACATAGAAGTGGAAGGAACATTTAAGACGAATTCTTCTGTCTCCACAATATTTCGGTAAGTATCTCTATCTTTATCTGAACCAATTGCATAAATAGGAGGATTATAAGAGACTGGCATCACCATTCCATAAGGGGCAATATTTTTTACTCCGCTTTTACTCATTGTTGAAATCAGATAAACTGGAAGGCCTGGTGAGGCAACTGGCGAATCGTTTAAAGGAATCTCTACTTTATTCATTTTTTTCACACTCCTCCTTTAATTTTTTTTGCGTTTTATTTTTATTATTTAAGAATAATTTTACTATTGTAAGACTGTAACTATAAAATATCGATTTACTTACCTTCTGCCATCTTATAATTTCCCTTAGTTAAATAATCTCCTAATAATATTGAAGTTATAATTACTAAAGGCAAAGAAATTAATAATCTTATCATAGTAAATTTTACTCCCATAAATGATGCTT
>CAZWFH010000061.1:0-8288 GCA_964632105.1 uncultured Atribacterota bacterium | reverse complement strand
TAAAAGGTGCATTTTTATTTTCCACCTTAGGTGCATTTTAGTTTACCATTTCCAGACTGGTTACTTTTTGTAATAAAAAAGTTCCCTATCCCCTTTTTCCCCTATATGGTTTTATTATTTATTTTTTCCTTTAAGCTAAAAACTGATAACCAACAACTAAAAACTAAAAACCTGTATTTATACTAACGACTAATTTAGCCCCCTTTTTATCTTTCACTTGCTAACTATATTCTTCTCTCTTTATCTTATCTGCTATAAAGACTTACTCTTCAGCCAATTAAGTATTTCTTTTTTAAAAGCATTAAAAAGTTCTAATTTTTCCAACAAATATTGATACACTCTCCTGCGGTCAATTTCCCCGTATTCATGAACTAATATGTTTCTAAAACCTGCTATCCCCTCTAATCTTGAAGCTAAATTTTCAGAAATAATCTTTTTTCTAAAAAGAATAGAAACTGCTTCTTGATTATCTTCCGGTTTTTCCCAGGCTTCCTCAATAATCACCAAATTTAAGGTATCCAGGACCACTTGACAGCTCAATTGTAAGTAGCGCTCCGCCAATCCATAAAGATGAAAGTCTTCCAAAAACTCCTCTGGGCTTTTTATTTCTTTTTTTAGTTTCTTAAGATTGCTAAGGTATCCGTCTAATTGTTGCAACTTTTCGAAGATTTTTTGCCAGGTTATCTCGCTCATAGGGCCTCCTTAAGAGACCTTTGGAGGTAGGCTTCATTGTATTCCTTAATAAAAGGTCGAAAATCATAATATTCCTGCATAGTTTTTAATTCAAAGTCAATCCTCTGGGCATGGTCTCTCTCTAAAATTACCTTTCCTTCTTTAATAATAACGAATTTGAAAAATATTGATCTTACTTCATTAAGAATAATTACCTCAACCCTCTTTTTTAAAAGGGATTGAATCTTCTCTATTAAGAAAAGGCGTTTTTTAAAAAAATCTTTGACCTCTTTCTCCTCAAGGTAAAAAGCCAGATCTATATCGCTTTCTAAATTGGTCTTTCCCAAAGCCATCGAACCAAAAAGATAACCAAAAAGGATGCCTCTTTCTTCTTCTAAAACTAATTTTAATTTATCTTCAATTTTAGAAATATCCTTCTCCATAGTTTATCTACCTTTCCATAGATCATCTACCTTTACGACCCATACGTAATTATAACACATACTAAAAAATTAAAATAGCCCGCTTACCCTCATAGGACAGGGTGGCACTCAAGTAATATTGAGTGCCACCCTGTCTATTTCTTATATCCGCCCCCGTTAAATGTAATATAAAAAGGGGACTGGCTACTTTTATAAAAAAGTATTCTGTCCCCTTCTATTCCTCCCCAAAAATCAGGATTGAAGTATCCTTAAAAATCCTCAAATAACCAAAATGTAACTTTTGTGCCTGGCACTTTTTTTTCATTTTACCTTTTCTTTAATATAATCAACTATTTCCCCTGCTAATCTAACTGCTTCACCAGCTGCATCACTGGTATAAACTTTTGCTGGAATACTATCGGGTAATCCATTAGGATATCTTGTGGGTATATAATAACCATCAAGTATAGCCCATTTTTTTACTTTCTTTAAAAAATTAGCCTCATATTTTGCTGCCAAATGACACAACCTTTCTACAGAATGTCCAATAACTATCTCTTCTCCTTGATTATATAAAAAGGCTTTTAAAGCTTTCTCTCCAACCTGTTGGGATAAAAAACAAGCTATATGATAACCACCTCTCTCAGCTAAGTCTTTTGCCCATTTTAAATCCTCTATGGCCTGTTCTAACCATCTTTTCCCCTCTTCTTTTGCTTCCTTTCTCATATAACACCAACTCCTCCGCTAAAATCTTTTTAAAAAATGGCCTCTCCTTTATCTTCTCAAATTCCTCAGGTGTATAGCATAAAATATCCACATCTACTGGAAGGTGTAATAGAGAATATATATCTTTTAACCTCTCTAAAAAATTTTTTTTAGTATTCATTATAATAAGAATATCTAAATCCATAAAAAGATCTGGCTCTTTTTTAGGATAAGATCCAAAAATGCTTATCTTCTCTACCTTACCTGTGAGTTTCTCTATAACCCTTTCTAAAGATTTCTTTAAAAGCTTAGCGTATTCTCTTCTTCTCTCCTCTTCCTTTTCCAATTATATCCCTTCTTTTGCCTTATTAATATTAACTAATTATCAAATGATGCCACATATCTATTTTCTTTTATTTTTATTATAACATACCTTAAAAAAATAAAATACCTTTATCTCAAATCCCGCCACTAAAGTTATCATAGTCATTATTCTTTTATCTTACTACTCCACAAAAGTTTATATTAACCGAATAAGTACATTTTTTGATAAAAAGATATGTATTTTTTTTTTGACAGGCATCATATTTTGTGATATTCTGTGCATAGAGGTGATGCATGATGAGGACTACTATTAATATAGATAAAAATCTTATCAAAGAAGCATTAAAATTATCTAAAATAAGCACTAAAAAAGAATTAATTAATCTTTCTTTAAAAGAATTTATCAGAAAAAAACATTTGGAAAAGTTAAAAAATAGATTAGGAAACTGTGACCTGAATATTGACCTTTCTTCTCTAAAGGAAATGAGAAAAGATGAATAGAGAAAATAAACTATTTTTAATTGATACTTCAGCCTGGATTTTAGGTTTAAAAAGAAATTCTTCAGTTCAGATAAAAAATATATTAATGGAAATATTGGATAAAGACCAATCTGCTACTACTGGTATAATCATATTAGAACTTTTACAGGGAACAAAAACAAAAAAAGAATATGGAGAGATTTTTTCAGATTTATCAGCTCTTCATTATTTTGAAGAAAATAAAGAGATATGGAAAAAAGCCTCACTACTTGGATTTGAACTTCGGAGAAAAGGGAAAACTATTCCCTCTACTAATCTTCTAATTGCAAGTATTTCCCTTTATTATGATCTTGATATTCTTCATGCAGATAATCATTTCGAAATAATTAAATTATATTCAAACCTAAAAACAACAGATTTGAATAAAATATAATTCTTCCCCTCTACTTCTCATCTCCTCCCCCTTTGAGGGGGGAGGATTAAGGTGGGGGTGAGTGATTTGGCATTTTTGTATTTTACCCGCAACTGTTCCCCACACCTATACGCTATACGCTACCCGCTCCACGCTAACTAATACTAACGACTATTTTTACTGAATGACTGATAAAGATAGAAGACTGGTTAGTTTAAAAATTATTAAAAAGGAAGTACATATTAAATATTCATAATTTAACTGATCTAATCTTAGAGATCTCTTCATCCGTAAATTTCAATTGTCGAAGAACTCTTTTACAGTAAATAGAATCTAAAGCTTTCTTTCCCATTTGAACTGGTGCTGAATACCGCTTTCCTTCAACAGTTCTAGAATATATAGCATGGTCAGTTTTGCCCTGTCTTACAAATTTAGCTCCTCCCTTTTCCAAAAGTTTACACAATTTTTTGCTTGACATAGAAGGAATTTTAGACATAAGATGGCACCTCATAAACTTCCAGAGGTCTCAAAAATTTTCTTTCTTTTACCCAATCAGGTTCTGTATCTGCTAAAAATTCAATAAGTTCCTCTGTAGAAATTGGTGAAACTACTGTCTCTGGGTGTTCTTTCACATCTTGCAGATATATCTCTATTGCATTTTTAAGATTTGTCTCTGTTTCAGGAAGATCTCTTCCTCTTGCTGTTACATTTAGTTCTAAACATATTGCCACATACTCCAATTTGGTTTTTCGTATTAATGCTGTGTATGTTTGTTTCATTATTTACACCTCCTTTTTTCCTCTATCTATAACATTTTCAAATTTTCTATTTCCAAATAGGGCAGATTTCTAATTAAAGAAATAATCTTCCTGCTTAGCGATTTTAATCCTTTATTTTTCATAGTACACAATCATTGTATATTACCAGAAACCGAAAATCGATAAAACCGTATTTTTAATTAATGAATTGGCAAGTTGGTCAATTAAATACTCTTGTATCTTCTGTATTTTTCTTTCTTTTTTTTCTTACTATTCACTATTCACTAACGACTACTTCAGCTTGTCCCCTTTTATGCCTATCCCTTTTTATGACTTTCATGCCGTTCAATCCTTATGAGAGAATTATCTATTTCTTCTTTAAACTCAGAATAAAGGCTAAAGATGCTCTTTATCAGAGGTTTTAATTTCGCTTTATCCAAGAGGAAACCATTAGCCATATAATACCAACCCATCTTTTTCTATAAGTCTATTAAATTGACAATCTCTGCTTAGATCGATAACATCCACCGGTTTAGATAAATCCCTATATAATTCCCAACAAAAATCGAAAAATAACTCAGGAGCTACACCCTGGACACCTACATCAATATCTCTGGCCTCAGTTCTTTCTTTCGATGAGCCGAAAAGAATAATCTTTTTCAATTTGTATTTCTTGGCATATTTCAATATTATACTCATATCATTTTCGGATATCATCTTTCATTCCTTCTTCTCGCTCAAAAACTCCTAAAATTTCAAACCAGTTTAATCTTTTTACTTAATCCTGTATAGTATGTAGTAAGTTATCTACTATACAGGATAAATATATCTATTTTCTTTTATTTTTATTATAACATACCTTTAAAAAAATAAAATACCCTCAATTTTACCCTGTCTTAGGTATTATTTTTCCACCATCCTTAACCAGCAAAACCGGGAATACTATTCCCTGCGCTTCTCACAAGTGTAGAAAGAATTATCCGGAATGAAGGCAGAGTTAGGCCCGCCCTGTTAAATTCTTTTATTTATACGGGGCCCGCCCTGTTAAATGCTTTTATTTATACAGGGGAAAATTGAATAGAACTATTAACAAAAAGGGGACAAGATACTCTTAATTTTTAATAATAAAAGTATTCTGTCCCCTTTTTTTCCAAACATCCGTAGGACAGGCGTCTCGCCTGTCTATTTAACTCTGTCATTCCCACTCTCTTTTTCTGTCATTCCCACGAAAGTGGGAATCCATTATCTCCTCCCCCTTTGAGGGGGGAGGATTAAGGTGGGGGTGAGTGATTTAGTATTTTTGTATTTCTCATATTTCTTTTCTATCATTGCGCCCGCAGGGAGCGTGGCAATCTCGTCCAAAAACTAATAACTAAAAAACTGTATTTTAATACTAATGAGTATTCCCTTAAGAGGCGACCCCTTTTGGAGTTTCATATTTTATTGGCAAAAGCCTTTCTAAATTCACCCGTTTTGAGGCACCGAGAATCTCAATACCTATAACTCTTTCATCTTTTCCTATATCCAGCATAATATCCTCAGAGGTGCAGAAAGAACTCTCCGGAATGAAGTCAGAGTTGCGAAATCCTTTATCTACTATTAGGCGATAGTGCGAACGAAGGGATACCATCTTTTTATTTCCGTATAATTTCAACTATCTTGTCAATAACCTCGTTGAGTCTGTTGACTGTAAGACTGCCAGCTTTGTAGAGAATAATATGGCTGTCTGCTGTGAATATGCGGTTTGGTCTCACATTGCTCGACTGCTTTAATTCTCCAGTTTTAAAGTCCTTATCCTCAAGCGGGATAGCATAATTGTCTCTAATGGTTCGGCTGGTTATCTGACAGAGAATTACATCATCTCCTTCTAATGCCGAGATGACTAAAGCAGGACGTCTTTTGGTTTGGGTGAAGTCAGAGAATGGGAATGAAATAACTACGACATCACCTTTTATAAATTTTGCCATGCTTCATCTTCCTCTGGCTTCAGCCAATCCTTTTTAAGAGAAGATTCGCTTGCAATAGCTATATTCATTCGCTCTTTGATAGCCTTTGTTTTTAAAAACCTAATAAAATCCAATACCTCGTCAAGAAAAGGTTCAGGAACTTGTTCAATTTCGTTTATAAGTAATTCCTTTTTACTCATGACTCTCCTTTCTGCCTGTGCGTGTTCGCACGCAGACAGGTCTAATTGATTTATTCCAAAATTATTTTTTACTTTCCTTTTGTAAACCCTCTTAAAACCTTGATCCCAAATTACTTTAATCACTCTCTAAATCCTTATACAATTCTTTGATGTCTCCTATCCTGGAATTCCCTTTTCTCAGATTAATCATCGCTTCTTTAGCCCTTTTAGCAATAGCCGTCCTTTTAGCTTCTATCAATTGTTTCTCGATTATCTCTACTGCATATTCTTTATCCCCTCTCATCTTTCACTCCTTCTTCCCACTCAAACACACCTAAAATTTTAAACCAGTTTAATCTTTTTACTTAATTCTGTATAGTTTACAATAAGTTATCTACTATACAGGATTAATATATCTATTTTCTTTTATTTTTATTATAACATACCTTAAAAAAAATAAAATACCCTCAATTTTACCCTGTCTTAGGTATTATTTTTCCACCATCCTTAACCAGCAGAATCGGGAATACTATTCCCTGCGCTTCTCCGAGGTTCAAAAAGAACTCTCAGGAATAAAAGTAGGAGTGGGCTCGCCCCGTTAAAGCATAAAAGGGGACAAGCTACTTTTTGTAACAAAAAGTAGCTTGTCCCCTTTTATGACGTATTTTATTTCCCTACTTTGTATTCAACTCCATAATTTCCTTCAGGATTTGTTTCATATGAAGTATCATTCCTTTTTCTAACTTCCCAATTTTATGTTTCAAGCGTCTTTTATCAATCGCTCTTAACTGGAAGACTAAAGCGACAGAAGATGAGGAAAGATTATTTAATTGATCAGGTTCTATCAGGAAAGTAAAAGGGAAGATACTTGCTTTTGTTTTTGAAGTCAAGGGGACTATCAAGACAGTTGGTAATTCATTCACCCTCTCTTCCGATTGCACTATTAACGCAGGTCTCAAACCCCCCTGTTCATGTCCACCAACAGTAGGAATTTCAACAAGATAAACATCACCTATTTTCACTATAATTTCCTTTCAAAATCAACAAATGCCTCGTCGCTAAGTTTATCCCATTCTCTAAATTCCTTCTTTAGCCCTACATCCTCTTTTATTTGCTTAATAATAGAATTCTTAAAAATACGAATAATTTTAAGGAGATTAGATATCTGCTCCTCTGGCAAATCTTTAACTTCCTCTAAGATTTTTTTCTGATAAACCAATGTCTTCATTTCTTTTGTCCCTCCCATACTGGTTGAATTTTATCCCACTATTTCCGCTCCATCAGAAGATTTATTATCTTTTCTACTTTAACACTTATATTATATCACAAAATTAAAATATAAATAATCTATCTCAAAAATTATAAACAATGGATTCCTGATAGAAGCAGCAGGGTCATATATTGCTATACGCCCCTTGTGCGATAATACTTTTACCTAACAACTATAGGACAGGCGTCTCGCCTGTCTATTAATTATTTCCTCCTGTATTTCTTTTCTTTTCTTTCTTTTTCTTTTCTTCACTCGATATTATATACTCGATACTGTTTTTCACTATATACTCGATACTATATACTGTTTTTTATTCCTTCTTTCACCTTCCTCACCACATAATCTACCTGCTCTTCTTTCAAATTATTAAAAAACGGCAAGGTAGTTGTTCTTATATCTTGTCCCCGCAAAATTTTTAAAAATCCTTCTCTTTAAATAGAAAATATTGAAAAAATAATATCTATTCTAAATAATATTTTTTTATTTTATCTCTTTTAAAAGTTGGAAATAACGTTCTCTGCTTATCCCCGCAGTTCTTATGTTGTTTCTGATTACAAATACTGGTACTGCTGGCCAATTAGGTACAACAATTGGTCTTATAACTCCTTGTTTTGTATAAACATAATGGTCACCTTCAATTCTTACGCATTTAAAACAATCTTTTTCAAATATTTTTCTAAGTCTACTTGCTGGAATGGGTACTATTTTGGGCATATACTATAATCCTGCAAATTCTGTTGCAACAAGTTTTGGTGGCACCCATTTGCCTTTTGCATCTTTTTTATAATTAGCTTCATCAAGTATGTCTTCAAGGGTATTCATTTTTTCAGCTTCTTCAAGAAATAATCTTATGGCTGTTTTGAGCATTTCTTTCGATTGCTCAATAGTACTTCCGCAGCTGGAAATGTCAAGTTCGGGGCAATAAGCTACATAATTCTCATCTTCTTTAAAGACAAATATATCAAATTCAATTTTTACCATTTCTACCTCCTATTACATGAAACTTGTACTCGTGAAAACGGGTTAAGTGATCTTAGAGTTCCTCTTGCAACTTCACGCCCACTTAAAAGTGGAACCTTATGCACTAGACCAATACCTCTACTTCACGCATACTTACAGT
>CAZWFH010000060.1:0-8507 GCA_964632105.1 uncultured Atribacterota bacterium | reverse complement strand
CCTTTCTACCATTTCTCTAGTTACCTTAGCCATTTTTTTAAACCTCCTTTTTTTATTCATAAAGATAGATGGTAATTTCGCGAAACTAACTAAGTTTAATTTCTGTTTTAAATAGTCTCTTATACTAACTACCTATTAGATTTCTCTATTTCATAAGTAGTCTTACCGCATTTCGACCTGATGCGGGAGAAGAAACTATGGTGAGTGGTATGTAAAAATAGGATTAGATTATAGATTACCCTTTATTATATCATACGATATATGCTAAAAATATTTCTTTTTTAACCATTGATATAGAGAACAAACGAAATAAATTTAATTAGAAAAGCTTGTACTTATTAAATACAACACAAATCTTAAAAATCCTTCTTTTTCTGGAAAATAATTTATAAAAAAGAAAAAAGCCCTTCAGCAAAATGCCAAAGGGCTAAGAAAAGTCATGGCTCCCCCTATTGGAAAGGTTTGGAACTTTTTGTTGGAGTGAAATTATAGAAGAATTACGAAACACCTATAAACTAAAGGAATTAATTAATCTTCCTGTTAGAGTTCTAAATAATATCTAGTTAGATATAAACCCTTGTTTATCAATAAATTATATCCCTACCCTTATTCTATCTATACCTATAATGATAAATTTATTATAGCATATATATTAAATTTTATTATAAAATCTTAAGGATTTATCTGGGTATTTGATACAGAGAATAAAATAAAATGTAGGTTTTTATCAGCACAATATTTCTAATATATTAAATCAATAATTAACTTTAAAAATTTTTTTGTTGGGGATATTTTTTAATAGAGCGAAAGTTGAGATGGCGTGCTTTTATACCGAAAGCGACAGAAGGGAAGTTATCGAAAAAGACTAGATTTAAGTGAGTTTTTTCTAATCAGTAAAGAGACTTATAAGAGGAGAGATTTTGAAGTAAAATAAAAAGTGACACTTAACTATCTTGCTTAAACCAAGCCACTAATCTAACGATAATTTTAAAATTATTATAAATTTATACGCTTATTTTTTAGAATGCTTGGTTACATCCATGCGGGAATATTTGCTTAAATTAGGTCAAAACAAAACTACAGCTAAGACAAGCTCTAAAGCCTATCTTAGCTACTTTAATCTTCCACATTATATATTACACAATCTTTTGTCGGACTAGTCGGTTGGTTAGGGAATTGGCTAAGGCATAACCATAATTTCAACCAATCCTTCTAAATCAGCAGAAACAATCTCACCTGTTTGTTGGATAGTATTTAAATAAAAGTTATGTCAAATATTGACCCCTTTTTTATTTTAATCGTATGCCGTTCAATAGTTTCAGCTTTTTAGAAATCTCTATAATCCATCAAAGTAAAAGTATTAATATAAAGATAAGAATAGACAGTATATCACCGGCTATCTCCATGGCATCGTTATCACCCTCTGCCAAGTCTACTATGTTACCTGCTGCACTCCCTCCACCATGACTACCACCACCACCTTCTGCGGGTGTCGCCATCTTTGATTCCAGTACTAAGCCGTGCGCTCTTCCGATTTTAGCAATTAACTCGGGCTTGTGTTTATCAACTTCATTCGCATTCGCAGTAAAGCCTGCAAGATCTTCCTCACTGAGATTAGCTCCAAGATACTTCTGCACTAAACGCGATTCTTCTTGTATGAATGTGGGGCTCGAGAATTGGAACTCTTCACACATAGGCATGATTTGCAAAATAGCATCAGTGAGTCCAGAAGTGTCAACTTCGTGAAAAATTGTCTGAAAAGCCTGGTTAACCGCTTTTATTTCCTCCTGAGAACCATTTCCGGCATATACAGTTGGATAAGCCTGTTTTAGAGTTTTAGCTGCTTTTAGAATAACATCGCGATTCATCCGATTCAGCGCATTAGTTAAGTTTTTGTCTTTTAAGATCTTGGCTCCTATGTCATTAAGCTGAGAGCGCACCTCCTCTTTCGTTTTTTGTTGAGATATAGCTGGGAGACTAATCATTAAAAATCCTATCATTATCACAATTAATACAGTGACTATCAGCTTAAGCTTACTAAAGTATCTGTTATTCATCTTAATCATTATCAAACCTCCTTCTTATTGAAAAATTTCTATATTATTGTTTAATGTGCAAGATATTTAATTGTGTGAATAATTAAAAATAAAGAGATAAAATATTTGACATAACTTCATTTAATTATTTACTTTATTTGTAAGCAAAATAAATATTTAATAAACATACACTTTTTTATTCGGCTAAAATAAGCCGCGTAATATTAATTACCAAATGATCTTGGACTAATAAATATCACTTCCTTTCAGTAGGGATTTTCTTGCTACTTGAAATTAATTAGTAAGCTTAAAAGTATCATCTCAAAAAGACTCTATCGAAAGATACTTCGATAGGTTTGGAGAAATAGTAGTATAAGTCCTATTTAATCACTTGGGCAAAGAGAAATAGCATATCAATAATCTTTTCTTCTTTATCAGGATTAAGCTTAAAATAGGATGGCACAACTCTTAGTATGGTGGGATGATTTTTAGGGAACATCAACTAAAACATGGTTAATGTAAAAGTAGAAACATTAAAGGAGGACTAATCTTATTATGATCTTTGATTATAAATTATTGGAATATTTTCTATAAAATGACGGTTTAAAAAGTCTAACTTAATATTTAATTAGTTATAAAAATTAAACTTTATATTTAGTGGAGTATACTCCTAAAAATTATTAGTTTATTCTGTCTTTCTTATACACCTAATTTATACATATGTCAAATAGTGCCTGAGTCCAATACATTTGCACCATTTCCGCATCTTTGTTATTTAACTTACTACAATATTCAATCGGAGTCAAAAGATTCAAACTCCGATGAGGTCGATAGAAGTTATACTCAATCAGACAATCATAGAGTATTTCATTAATTTTGCTGACACTGGTCTCCTCATAAAATCTATCTAAATATTCGGATTGTACCGTACCATTTACTCTTTCCACAAAGGCATTCATCTTGGGAGACTTGGGATAATTATAAACCAAAGTAATCTTCCTTTTCTCCACCTCTTGGGTAAAATGCTTTTCCCACTCTGAACCATTATCTACCTGTAGATATTTAATTCTATCATGGTGTAAGTAACTCAAGCGGAGGAGAAAATCTCGAGCATTAAAACTGGTAGCTCTCTGATAAGCCCTTACGTAATAAAGCCTGGATAAGGGATCTACTGCAGAGAAGAGAAAGATCTTTGTAAATCTTAAATTTAATTCTATGGTATCAATCTGGAGCCATTCAGAGATGATTCCTTTCATGTCTTTTTTTACCTGAGCTATCCTGATTCTCTTCTTCTTTAAAGTCTTTATTCTTTTGGTTTGCATCTTTACCTTGGGGAGAATAGACCTGTACTGAGTTAGAATCCTGCCAACCGAGGAGACTGAGATATTTATTTTATAATCCCTTTCTAGTATTCTTTTTATCTTCTCTTTACCAAAGTAAGGATATTTCCTTCTTATTTGGCAGACCTGCTTCTCTACTTGATGATTCCTTACTACTTTAGCCCTTACCCTCTGGGGTCTTCTGGATCTATCCTCTAAGCTCTGAACCCTACTGGGTTTGTAGTTTTTTCTCCATCGGTAAAAGGTACTCCTATTTATTTCAAAGATCTCACAGATCTGTTTAAGAGAATAATCTCCGGAACTGTACAGGTTAATGGCTTTATATCTTACCTTGGCTTCAGGGGATAATTTATCTATATAGTTTAACTTAGCTATGCTCTTCCCCCAATAAGGCCGAGTGTAAGACAGGTAAGTAGCCGTTCCAATGCTCCCCTTCATTATCCATACGCACCTCTTTTTGCTTCTATTTTAGATGACTTCTTTCATCCTAGCAATGGTGCATATGTATCTGAACTTATTCAATAGTATTTTTGTGCTATTTTTGCAAATAAAAAAGCCCTTCAGCAAAATGCCAAAGGGCTGGAATTAGCAAGCTCCCCCTATTGGAAACGTTTGGAACTTTTTGTTGGGGTGAAATTATAGAAGAATTACGAAACACCTATAAACTAAAGGAGTTAATTAAAGTTCCAAAATATAATGTATCAGGTTGTTTCTCAGTCAACTAGACGATTCGAATAAAAAAGTAAAGTCAATCATAAAATAGATAAGATCAAGCAAAAGATTATAGCTTTTACCTCTTAAAGCCAAAGAGGAAAGCCTATGATAATGAAGTAATAACCAACTATCCTGGAGAGATAATTCAGCATAATTCTTCTCGTCATCAATTCTCTCCTTATGCTGCTGAAAAGGGTATCTCGTTACTTCTTTGGATGATTTTAGCCGCTTTATTCTTTATGCCGTTTTAGTAGCCAAAGAGACCTCCTGTGAACACATCTTGGCTATAGAGTAAGGATAGGTTTATCTTATCTATTTCTTACCTTCTTGCCCCCGTTGTTATTCCGGAGATAACATAACGTTGTACAAAGATAAATACAATCAATAGGGGAAGAACAGCAAGGGTGCTTATTGCCATAATTCCATTCCAGTTGATGCTGTATTGACCAAAAAGCTCTGCGAGACCCACAGTGATAGGAGCCCTTTCTGGACCTTTTGTCAGAATCAAGGCAAAGAGAAACTCATTCCAGGCTCTTATAAAGGCCAACATACCAGTTCCTATAACTCCAGCCCGAGCCAAAGGTGCTACAATAAGAAAAAGTACTTGAAGGCGGTTGCATCCATCTATAAAAGCCGCTTCTTCTATACTCACCGGTATAGAATCAAAAAAGCTTTTAAGCAGCCAGATAATCAGGGGAAGACTAAATGTAGTGTCCACCATTATTAATATAAGATATGTGTCGTATAAACCCAAATTCTTTGAAAGATTAAAATAGGGAATCATCAAAATTACTCCAGGAAACATTTGTATTGCTAAGATTCCTAAAAGAAGAAAGCGATTTACCGGAAACTTAAACCGAGAAAACCCATAACCTGCCAGACTACCAAGAATTACACAGAGAAAGGTTGAGCAAATAGAAATAAAGTATCCATTGAAGAAATAGTGCAGATATTTTTCCTGGGTAAAGATTGAAATATATGCTTTAATAGTCCAACTATGAGGAAATACACTTGGTGGATAAGTAAATATCTCCCGAATTGGCTTAAAAGATGTCAAGACAGCAAATATAGCGGGAAAGAGAATAAGAAAAGTAATAACAGCTACTGAGGTGTATAAAGGAAAATATCTAAATTTACTTTCTGTTCTTCTCATGTCTAAATTCTCACTCTCTTAGAATAAAGAAAAATATAGGTCCCCACACATACAGATATAATAAGTGCAATGATAACACCTATTGCCGATGCATAACCAAACTTAAAGGCATGCATTCCCTTTTGATAAAGGAAAAAGCTGATCAAATAGGTGCTACGCAAAGGACCTCCCTTGGTCATCGTCCATACCAGGTCAAAATGAATAAAGGTCGTAACAAAATCAATAATAATAATGGTTATCATTAAAGAGCGCATCTGGGGGAGAGTGACATACCAGAATGATTGAAATCGAGTGGCACCATCTATTCTGGCAGCTTCATACAAAGAGACAGGGATAGATTGCAAGCCACCAAGAATCAAAATCATTATAAGGGGAAAATTTTTCCAGACATTAACCCACAAGACAGAAAGTAAAGCCCATTTTGGATCACCGAGAAAGTTTATAGTGGTACCGAAAAGACTTTCAATTATATAATTTAAGAATCCAAGAGGTTGATAAAGAATGCCCCATAATAGAGCTGCTGCTGGAGCAGAGAAGAGAAAGGGGAGAAGTAAAGCACCCCGAAAAAAGTTTCTCACCTTAAGATTAGGCCATCGTGCATTTAATAAAAGAGCTATACCCCATGAAATCGTTAAATCCAATACAATTGTGCCAATAGTAAAAAGAAATGTATTTTTTATACTGACCCAGAAAAGCTCATCAGAGAAAAGACGCTGATATTGTTGCAAACCCACAAAAACAAAGCTATGTTGAGAAGAGTATTCTTGAAAACTATACTGAAAAACCTTAAATAAAGGATAAATAACCATCAAAAATAAAAATATAATAGCTGGAGCAATAAAAAAAATCCCTTGTAACCCAAATCTTTTTTTGTATCCCTTTATAATAGCAATAACATCCCCTTTCAGGGTACAAGAAACCTTAAAGTTTCTTGTACCCTCTATATAGAATAGATTATCTTGCTTCCTTAATTACCTTATTCCAGTAATCAACTGCATCATCCAGAGCAGTTTGAGCATCTTTTTTGCCTAAAAAATACTCCTGCGCATTTTTCATCAAGGAATTACATAAGTCGCCAAGTTGAGGCAAAACAGACCAGGGTTGAGAGGCTGGATCGCCTATCATGTTCGGAAGGTATCGAAGGGCGGGATCCTTTTTTATAGATGGAGACTTAAGCGCCTTGGTATTTGCCCAGAAAAGGGATTTCTCTTTGACCATTTTAGAAGCCACTTTATCACTTAATAGATGTTTAATAAACTCCCAGGCAAGCTCCGGATGCTCGGACTGTGAGGACAAACTAACCCCACTTCCGGTGATCAGATATCCACTGGTAACATCTTTGAATGGTGGAGTCAGGGCGATGCTACCTTCCATTTCTGGATTACGCTCAAGAACTTGTGTTTTTAGAAAAGGCCCGGTTAACTGCATGGGAACCTGTTCAGCACCAAACAGCTCTATCATCTCCTTCTCGCCTATACTAAGGGCACCACTAACCGTTCCAGGATAAACCAGACCTTCAGCTAACAAATCTCCCCAGTATGTCAAAGCTTTTACCCCGGCATCCGAATTAAAACAAGCTAAACCTTCCTCATCTGTCATTCGTCCTCCAGCCTGAATTAAACGAGTCCAGAAATTGTACAAGGTAAAGTGAGCAGAACTTTTCATGGCACAAGGTATGGCAATTCCCCAACAGTGTTTTTCGGGCTCATGAAACTTTTTCAAAGCTATTCTGAACTCCTCCCAATTTGTTGGCGGCTCTATCCCTTTTTCCTCGAACATCCTCATATTGTAATAAACTCCGTAAGACATTGTATATAGGTAAGTCATTATGAGACGCTCTCTCCACCAACTATCCCAGCCAGGATTATGGCGTGATTTAAATTCTTCATCTGCTTTACTGATCAGGGGGTTTAAGTCTTTAAACACTCCCAGTTTATCAAAATTTGCTGCCCAGGTAACCTCCATACTCATAACATCAGGAACTTCTCCAGCCTGGCAAAGGGTTAAAAGCTTGTCCATATATTGAGCATGAGGAACGAATACTGTTTCTACTTCAACATTAGGGTGTTCCTCCTCAAAAGATGAGATTATCCAATCAATGGTCTCTTTTCCCCATTCTTGATCCCACCATTCACTCCAAGTGAGTTTTACCTTCTGTTGAGCAAAACCTAAGCCAACCCAAAAACTCAGGGCAAGGCTAATGATAAGAACCATCCCTATACTCTTCATCAAATATTTGCATAAACCACATTTATTAGAAATCATTTTTTAACCTCCTTATTTTTTGAGAATTCACTAAAAACTAAACTTATCTAAATTTCTAAGAATTTTCCTTCGCTCAAAACTGCTTTATCTGTTTATTTTAGCACCACCTCTTTTAATTTTTTCCTTGGCTCTTTTCTCTCAAAATATTCCTCTAAGGCTTCTCGTACTATGGCTCCCATTGTCTCAGGCAACTTTTCTTCTCTCTTAACTCCTATTCTTAGATTCTTAAGTTTATTCCTCTGAGCCAAAGAAATCAGTCTCCTCTACATCTTCGCCAATAAATAAATAGTTACCTTTCTGTCTGAGATAGTTATCATTATAAAACTCATCATTAAATCCTAAATTCTAAGCGCTCAAGTCCTATTAGATAGTCAAATCTCACAAGATTTATATTTAGTATTTTATCTTTTTAAAAAAACTTATCCGAGAGGTAGTTTTTTTGGTGAAAAAATGCTAAAAACTCGCCTATTTTTTGTTCTGGTAACAAAACCCCTTTCATCAATCTCTCCTTTCAAATTAATTTACCATATCTTTTTAATTAACTTTCTACCAATAATTTTATTTTTTCCTCTCCTGGCAATCTTCTTTGCATCTCCACTTTTGAGCTTCTCAACATCGGTAGCCATACGAGCCAGAGCATATAAAAAAGAAACTGAGCTATTCTTTAGCTATTTATTTAATAGTTCAACCTCGCGAAAGCCCTCAACCTATTTTTAATAGCAGTGCTTTCACAGACAGGCTCCAATTTCCCCTTCTCCTCTCCTCATCTTGATGGGACTAATCGAGTTATTTGTCATTTTGTTTTCGCCTCCTAATAAAAAAGGCCTGACTTCTAACAGGAGCCAAGCCCTCTATTGTTTTTATTCAAAATATGCTATAATAGAATACGAGCCAGAGGGACAATAAGTACTTCGGCCCTGTTCAAGCCCGCTTATCTCGGTCCGAAAGAGCATAGCGGGCTTGTCCTTTTATATATATTATATACTATATTAGAACTCA